>DATCVX010000537.1:0-1811 GCA_036566705.1 Arthrobacter sp.
AGAGCGCCCAGGCCGCCCTGGAAAAGGTGTCCGGCCTGCTGGAGGAGATCCCAACAGTCCGTCCGCCCAAGAACGCCGTGGCGCTGCGGGACGCCAGGGGCGCGGTCGACTTCACGGGCGTGGAGTTCCGCTATGGCGACGGCCCCGTGGTCATCCCCACCATGGACCTGCACATCCCCGCAGGCCAGACCGTGGCGCTGGTGGGCCAGACGGGTGCCGGCAAGTCCACCCTGGCCAAGCTGATCGCCCGCTTCTACGACGTCTCCGCCGGCTCCCTCACCCTGGACGGCGTGGACCTCCGCAGCCTCAGCACCACGGACCTGCGCCGGAACATCGTGATGGTCACCCAGGAGGCATTCCTGTTCAGCGGCTCCGTGGCGGACAACATCGCCCTGGGCCGGCCCGAGGCCTCCCGCGGGGAGATCGAAGAAGCCGCCAAGGCCGTCGGAGCCCACGAGTTCATCACCGAGCTCCCCGAAGGCTACGACACCGACGTCAACAAGCGCGGCGGCCGGGTCTCCTCCGGCCAGCGCCAGCTCATCAGCTTCGCCCGCGCGTTCCTGGCCCGGCCGGCGGTGCTCATCCTGGACGAGGCCACCTCGTCGCTGGACATCCCGTCCGAGCGGCTTGTCCAGAGCGGCCTGGCGCGCCTCCTGCAGGCAACGGCCGACGCCGGCAATGCCGCAGGTGCCCCGGGTTCGGCTGCGGCAGGTGGCGGCCGCACGGCGCTGATCATCGCGCACCGGCTCTCCACCGTTGAAACCGCAGACCGCGTGCTGGTGGTCCACGACGGCCGGGTGGTGGAGGATGGCACCCCGGCGGACCTGATCGGCGGCGGCGGGCGGTTCGCCGAGCTGCACGGCGCCTGGAAGGACTCCCTGGTCTGAGCCGCCTTCGGCGCGAACGTACAGTTGAGGCCCTGGTTGCCGGGGCCTCAACTGTACGTTCGCGCCATGGGCTGCGCGGCACTCGGCTGATCACGGCTGGGATAGCCTGAACCCCATGGCAGATGAGATGGAAAACGGCGCAACTGAACTCCCCGCGGAGCCGTTGTCCGAGCGCGTCGCGGAGGTGCTGCGCGAGAGGATCATCTCCGGCCAGCTCCCGGCCGGCGGAAAGCTCAACGAACGGGAACTTGCCGCAGACCTGGAAGTGTCCCGTATCCCCCTGCGCGAAGCACTGCCGCTGCTGGAGGCCGAGGGCTTCATCTCCACGGAGCCGCGCCGCGGCGCCGTCGTCCATTCCTTCACGTACCGTGACGCCCAGGAAGTCTTTGACCTCCGGCTCCAGCTCGAACCCCTGGCCGCCTCATGCGCCGCGCGGCGGGTAGCCGAAGGCGCCGACCCGGCTGCGCTCCTGGAAGCCCTGGAATCTGCCCGCACCGGTGTGACCGGGGTCCAGGCATCAGGCCGCAACTCGGACCTGCACGAGGAAATCCTCAAGCTCGCGGACCACCACCTGCTCCGGCGCATGACAGGCCTGATGAACGGGCGCGTGCGCTGGCTCTTCCGCCTGACGCCGGAGCGCGACACCCCAAAGATGTGGCAGGAGCATGCCGAACTGGTGCAGGCCATCGCCGAAGGCCAGCCCGCCCTGGCGGCCGCCCTGGCCTCCGCGCACGTGGAGCGGGGCCGCCACGACTCGTTGCCGGTTCTGGCGGAGCGCCTCCCCGCCAGCGCGGACGCCTCCGCACGAGGCCGCCGCCGCGGACGCTGAGAGGGACAGCCCGCGGCCCGATTTCGCATCCGGACCCCGGATCGGCTATTCTTGTAAAGTTGCTTTTGCAGCGGATCGGGATGTAGCGCAGCTTG
>DATCVX010000538.1:0-4113 GCA_036566705.1 Arthrobacter sp.
TGGCGCTCCAGGGCGACTTCCGCGAGCACCTCCGGGCCGTGGAGGCCGCCGGTGCCGCCGGAATCGGAATCCGCCGGCCCAAAGAGCTGGACGGCCTGGACGGCCTCATCATTCCAGGCGGCGAATCCACGGCCATCGACAAGCTGGCCCGCGCTTTCGAACTCGCCGGGCCGATCAAGGACCGCATCCGCGAAGGCCTGCCGGTGTACGGCTCCTGCGCCGGCATGATCCTCCTGGCCGACGAGATCGCCGATCCGGCCACCGACCTGGCCGGCAACCCGCAGCAGACCTTCGGCGGCCTGGACATCACCGTGCGGCGAAACGCTTTCGGGCGCCAGCGTGAATCGTTTGAAACGGACCTGGACTTCAAGGGCCTGGAGTTCAGCGCCACGGAATCCGGGGTTGCCCCGGTGCACGCCGTTTTTATCCGCGGCCCCTGGGTGGAACGCGTCGGCGCGGGGGTGGAGGTCCTCGCCCAGGTGGAGCCCGCAGACCCCGAACATGCGTCCCACGCGGCAAGCCTGCCCGGGACGGCTAGAATTGTTGCAGTGCGTTCAGGCCACCTGCTGGCCACCTCCTTCCACCCGGAAGTGACTGGGGAGAAACGCGTACACGAACTTTTTATCCGCATGATCAGAGGAGAAGCGTAAAGCATGTCAGGCCACTCCAAATGGGCAACGACCAAGCACAAGAAGGCCATCCTCGATAGCCGCCGCGCAAAATCGTTCGCCAAGCTGATCAAGAACATCGAAGTCGCCGCACGCATGGGCGGCCCGGACCTCGCCGGCAACCCGAGCCTCGAACTCGCGGTCACCAAGGCCAAGAAGACCTCCGTTCCCGCGGACAACATCGACCGCGCCATCAAGCGCGGCGCCGGCCTGACCGGTGAAGTGGTCGACTACACCGAGATCATGTACGAATGCCGCGGCCCGCAGGGCTCGGCCCTGCTCATCGAGTGCCTCACGGACAACAAAAACCGCGCCGCCTCAGAAGTCCGGCTCGCCATTTCCCGCAACGGCGGCACCATCGCCGATCCGGGTTCGGTCAGCTACCTCTTCAGCCGCAAGGGCGTGGTGTCCCTGCCCAAGAACGAGCTCACCGAGGACGACGTCCTGATGGCTGTTCTCGACGCCGGCGCCGAGGAAGTCAAGGACAACGGCGACACCTTTGAGATCCACTCGGACCCGAAGGACCTCCAGGCAGTCCGCGACGCCCTCAAGGACGCCGGCATCGAATACGACACCGATGAAGCCGAGTTCGTGCCTTCCATGGAGGTCCCCCTCGACCTCGAAGCCGCCAGGAAGTTCATGAAGCTCGTTGACGCCCTGGAAGACCTCGACGACGTCCAGAACGTCTACAGCAACGCCGACCTCAGCGACGAAGTCCAGGCCGCCCTGGAATCCGAGTGACCCACCGCGTTGCGGCATAGGGCGGTTGTTCCAGGGTGACGCTGCGCGTACTGGGCGTTGACCCCGGACTCACCCGCTGCGGCATCGGCGTCGTTGACGTCGAGCGGAACCGGAGGGCCACGATGGTGGCCGTCGGGGTGGTGGGCACCTCTCCGGAGGAAACCCTGGACCAGCGGCTGCTGGTCATTGCCCTGGCCATCGACGAGTGGCTGGACCGCTACGAACCGCACGTTCTCGCCGTCGAACGCGTCTTCTCGCAGCTGAACGTCAGCACGGTGATGGGCGTGGCACAGGCGTCCGGCGTGGTGATCGCCGCCGCAGCCAGGCGCGGCATCCCGGTGGCACTGCACACGCCGTCGGAAGTCAAAGCCGCCGTCACCGGCAGCGGAAACTCCAACAAGGAAGCCGTGACCAAGCTGGTCACCAAGATCCTCCGGCTGGATGCGCCGCCGCGCCCCGCCGACGCCGCGGATGCCCTGGCGCTGGCCATCACACACGCCTGGCGCGCAGGAAGCGGAGCCGCTATAGCCACCACCGGACCCGGCAGCCTCTCGCTGACGCCGGCCCAGCGCGCCTGGGCGGACGCCGAGGCCAAGGCGCGCCGCGCACGGTGAATGTCCCGGCATCTTGCTAGGGTATTCGTAGATATGTTCGGATAGCCGGTCCTACCCCTAAAGTGCCCGGCAGTACACCAGGAGCCCGGCCTTGATCAGTTTCCTTCGCGGAACCGTAGCGCACATTGGCCTTTCCACGGCTGTGATCGACCTCAACGGCGCGGGAATGAGCGTCAACGCAACGCCCCAGACGCTCAGCCGCCTCCGGACCGGGGAAGAAGGCAAGCTCTTCACCTCCCTGATCGTCCGCGAGGATTCTATGACCCTGTACGGATTCGCCTCCGACGACGAACGTGAAGTCTTCGATGTCCTGCTCAGCGTCAGCGGTGTCGGTCCCCGGCTCGCGCTGGCAGTCCTCGCCGTCCACGAACCTGAAGCCATCCGGGTTGCCGCCCACACGGGCGACAGCAAGACGTTCACCAAAGTGCCCGGGATCGGCCCCAAGGTGGGCGGCCGGATCGTGCTGGAACTCGCTGGCAAGCTGGTGCCGCACGGAACGGCCGGTGCAGCCAGTGTGTCCACTCCGGCCGAGGCGGCCTGGAAACCGCAGGTGGTGGCGGCCATGACAAGCCTTGGCTGGTCGGAGAAGGACGCCACATCCAGCATCGACAAGGCCCTGGCCGACGACCCCGAGGTCTCGTTCCGCGGCAACGTGGCCGAAATCCTGCGGACCACGCTCCGCTGGCTGGGCCAGGACGGCGCGCGGGCCGGCAACCGCGTAGGCAGCCGTGGCTGAAGCGTCGGTGGTGGCGGCAGCGGAGGAGCCCGAAGACCGGGCCATTGAGGCCGCCCTCCGGCCCAAGAACCTGGACGACTTCGTGGGCCAGCACCGCGTCCGCAAGCAGCTCTCGCTCGTACTGCAGGCCTCGCGGATGCGCGGCCGCAGCGCGGACCACGTCCTGTTTTCGGGGCCCCCGGGCCTGGGCAAAACCACGCTGGCCATGATCGTGGCAGCCGAAATGAACGCGCCCCTGCGCATCAGCAGCGGGCCCGCCATCCAGCACGCAGGTGACCTCGCCGCCATCCTGTCCTCCCTCTCCGAAGGCGAAGTCCTGTTCCTGGACGAGATCCACCGGATGTCGCGGCCGGCCGAGGAGATGCTGTACATGGCCATGGAGGACTTCCGTGTGGACATCGTGGTGGGAAAGGGTGCCGGCGCCACCGCGATTCCGCTGGACCTGCCTCCGTTCACGCTGGTGGGTGCCACTACCAGGGCCGGGTTACTGCCCGGCCCGCTGCGCGACAGGTTCGGATTCACCGGGCACCTTGAGTTCTACTCGGTACCGGAACTCGAACTGGTCCTCAGGCGGTCCGCCGGGCTGCTGGACCTGAAGGTCAACTCTGCCGGCTTCAGCGAAATCGCCGGACGCTCACGGGGTACACCGCGCATAGCAAACCGCCTGCTCCGCCGCGTCCGCGACTGGGCCCTGGTTCACGGCCTCGAACAGATCGATGCCCGCGCCGCCTCCGCAGCACTGGACATGTACGAAGTGGACAAACGAGGCCTGGACAGGCTCGACCGTGCCGTCCTCGAAGCGCTCATCACCAAATTCGGCGGCGGTCCCGTAGGCCTTTCGACTTTGGCCATCGCAGTGGGCGAAGAAACGGAGACCGTCGAAACGGTGGCGGAACCGTTCCTGGTCCGCGAAGGCCTCCTGGGCCGGACGCCGAGGGGCCGCATCGCGATGGCCCCTGCATGGACGCACCTCGGCTACGCGATCCCGTCAGGAGTTTTCAGCCAGGAACCGCTGGATCTCTTCGAAACAGACAGCGAGGATGACGAAACCGCCGTCGACTGGGCGCCCAACAGCCAATAGCGCCGTCCTTTCAGCTTTTCCCTTTAGACTGGGTATGACGCCCGGCACGTTCGCGTCTTTGCTACCGCAGGCGGCTCCAGCAGCCGCCGTGGATGGCAGGCGGTCCGCCGCCCGGCCACCCGGTGCAAAGCGGACGGCGCCTTAAACCAATACGCCAGTACAGATCGGAAACATCCCTGTGGATCCCATGAACATCGTCTTGTTCGCCATGCTCGGAATTTTTATCTTCATGATGTTCCGCCGCAACAAGAAGACCAAGGAGCAGCAAGCAAC
>DATCVX010000539.1:0-4903 GCA_036566705.1 Arthrobacter sp.
AGAAGCTGGTCACCGGCCCCGAAGCCGCCGACATGGTTGACCTGCGTTTACCGGTCAAGCAGAACCTGCACCTCATCGCCAAGGCGAAGGGCGTGAAGGTCAACCAGCTCAACGTCATGATCCTTGACCGTGACCGCCACCGCCCGCTGGTCGAAGAAATCCGCGAAGCCGGTGCACGCACCAAGTTCATCATGGACGGCGACGTCGCCGGCGCCATCGCCGCGGCCCGCTCCGGAACCGGCGTTGACGCACTCATGGGCATCGGCGGCACCCCCGAAGGCATCGTGGCCGCCTGTGCCATCAAGTCCCTGGGCGGCGTCATCCAGGGCCGCCTGTGGCCCACCTCGGATGATGAGAAGCAGAAGGCCATCGACGCCGGCCACGACCTGGACCGCGTGCTGTCCACCAATGACCTCGTGTCCAGCGACAACTGCTACTTCGCGGCCACGGGCATCACTGACGGCGACCTCCTCAAGGGCGTCCGCTACTCCAAGGACAAGGTACTCACCCAGTCCATCGTGATGCGCTCCAAGTCCGGCACCATCCGCTTTGTTGACGGCGAGCACCAGGCCAGCAAGTGGGAAGGCTACGCCCGCAAGAACTAGGTTCTTCGCCCCGCGTCTAGAACGCGCGAACTGGCAGCTAATACGCTCAAATCCCCGATTTGGCGGCATTAGCTGCCAGTTCGCGTTTAAAGACCCAGCTCATCCTGTGGATAACTGAAACCGGCTGGCCGGAACGGGCCACACTGAAGCATGTCCCGAATTCCGATGCCTCCCCAGCTCCCACATGGATCATTCCTTGTTGACGACGCGGATGCCCTCGGCCTCACTCGGAGACAGCTGAGCAGGGAGGGCATATTCACGCCATCGCGCGGCATCCGAGTCCCGCTGCACAGCACCGGGAGTGTGGCCGAAAACGTCCGGGCCTACACCCGGCTCGATCCCAGATGCGTCCTGACGCACTGCACGGCTGCGCGGATCTGCGGCATATGCCTTCCTGCCTGGTTGGAGCAGGATTGGAAAATCCACATTGCCCGCCCCGCCGACGGCTGCAAACCGCGCCGCCGGAATGTTGTGGGACACCAGTTATCGTTCAAGCCGGGCGAGGTCGTAACGCTCGACGGCGTTCGGCTCACCTCGCCTGCCCGTACGTGGCTCGACCTTGCTGCGCGTCTGAACCTCAGCGAGCTCGTTGCGGCTGGTGACTCCGTCGTTGTCAGCCACGGCGAGGACTTCCCGGTGCCGCGGAAACCGTTGGCAACGGTTTCCGACCTGAAAGAAATCGTGGGCCAACACCCGGGAATGCGGGGAGTAAAGGTTGCCCGGCTGGCCCTTGACCTGATCCGGGTTGGGTCGGACTCGGCACCCGAGACTAGGATGCGGCTGGCACTGGTGCAGGCAGGGCTTCCCGAACCGGCACTGAATGTTGTGCTCCGCAACGGACTGGGCCATCCCGTCGTTTGGCCCGACGCTGCCTATCCGGAGCAGCGGTTGTCCCTACAGTACGACGGCGCCCACCATGGCGATCCCGACCAGTACCGGCGCGACATCAAGCGGCAGAGCCTGACGGAAAGTCTGGGCTGGCGGGAGCTTCGCGTGCAGCTGGGTGACCTCGAGGGGGAGCGGCCGTTCGTCGTCGAAAAGGTCAGAGCAGTGCTGAGCGGTTCTTCCGGCCGAGGTCACTGGGAACGAACTGGCAGCTAATAACGCCAAACAGCGATTTTGAGGGTGTTATGTGCCAGCTCGCGCAAGGGGGGAGTGGCTTAACTATTCGTTCACGCGGAGGGGGAGCGGAGGGCCCGGACCTTGTCGCGCAGCCGCCGCGCCACCTGGTAAGCGTTGTAGCGGAGCTTCTTCACCGGGAGGTCCCAGGCGCCGGGGTACGCGATTTCGTGGCCGCCGAACGACTTCTTGAAGGCCGTGAATCCGGCCCACTTGTGGTCGGGCTGGTCCGCCGGTGCCACGCCCCACAGGTCCACATGCTTCAGGCCACGCTCCTTGGCGTCGGCCATCAGGGTCACCAGGAGCGGAATGCCCGCGCTGAGCTTGCGGTGGGCGTCATCCAAGGCCGCGTGGGCGTACGTCCGCGTGTCCGCGGAGTCGTAGGCGAGGGCCGCCGCGATCGGCTCGCCGTGCAGTTCTGCTATGAACAGGGTGGCGGCCCCTGCCGGCATCAGCGAAGCAGCCACCCGGGTCAGGTAGTCGTCGCTCTGCGGCTTGAATCCATTCCGCCGGGCCGTCATGTGGAGGAAGTCCAGCAGGATGCCGATGTCTTCCGGGTCCTGCGACGACCGGAAGGTGACCCCCTTTTTGTGGATGTTCCGGTAGAGGTTCCGGTTGACGGGCTTCATGCCTGCCAGGATGTCCTTGAAGTCGCCCTCCAGGTCCACGATCCAGCTGAGCTCCGGCTGCGGGTTGCTCGGTGCCGGCTGCAGTCCCCGGCGCCGGAGGCCGTCCGCGGCAGAAGGAAGGTCGAGCCCTGCAGTCACCGGTTCGATCCGGACAAACACAGCACCGCAGGACCGGGCCAGTTCCACGAGGGCGGCCAGGGCGGCGTCGAACGCCTCCGGGGAAGACGCCACCGGGCCGTAAGGCGCGTAGAGCACCTTGCCGGCAGGGTTTGTCTCCTCAACGGCCAGGAAGCTCCAGCCGGGACCGGACTGCTGATGGACGGTGCGTCCCAGGGATGACTGGACGTCCGCCCACGCGGGCGTCTGCAGGAAATACTCCACCGGTCAGGCCCTCATCGACGTGGTGACGGCGAACGCGACAGCGGGTGCTTCCGCCCCGGCGACCGGGTGGACGTTGACCGGAGCCTCGGCGGCAGCCAGGAAGGCGCTGCCGCCCCGGCCCAGCTGCAGGTCGCCCTTGGGTGAGTCGAGGTAGACGGACCCTGCGACCACGATCACCACGGCCGCGCCGGCCTGGGCGAGCGGGACTGGCGACGCCCCGGGGGCCAGCTCGATCCGCTGCAGCTGGAATTCGCGGAACGGCGGCTGGTAGAGCTCCTGGCCCAGGCCGGAAATCTCGGCGCTCAGCATCGGCACCGCCACCGGCTTGAACTCGATGGTGCGCAGGAGTTCGGGGACGTCGATGAACTTGGGGGTCAGCCCGCCGCGGAGCACGTTGTCGGACGAGGCCATGACCTCCACACCCAGGCCATGCAGGTAGGCGTGCACGTTGCCGGCGGGCAGGTAGACGGCTTCACCCGGAGCCAGCGAAATCCGGTTCAGCAACAGCGAAATCAGCACGCCAGGATCGCCCGGATACTTCTCGTTGAGGCTGATCACCGTGGCCAGCGCGGACCGGTACGGCTCAAGGGAGGCGCCGGAGACAAGCACACCCGCCACCAGCGCAGTAGCCTCAGCCACGGCGGGCCCGCCCTGGATCAGCCGCTCGAAGGCCCTCCGGAGCCCGGTGCCCTCGTCAGCCTCCCCGAGGTCGTCCAGCAGTTCAGACAGCAGCGGCGGACGGCCGGCCCCGGCGGCGTCGAACGCGGCTGCCAGATGGAGCAGGATGCCACGCGATTCAGCCGCAGGCCGGAAGCCGCACAGCGCTTCAAAGGGCGTCAGGGCAAAAATCATTTCGGGCTTGTGGTTGTCATCGCGGTAGTTCCGATTGACCGCGTCAGCTGCGACACCGTCAGCATTTTCCCGGGCGAATCCGGCCCTGGCCTGCTCGAGGCTGGGATGGACCTGGAGCGAGAGCGGCTGGGCCGCCGCGAGGACTTTGGTGAGGAACGGAAGCCGCGGTCCAAAACCGGCCACTGATTCAGCGCCGAGGAAATGCTCCGGATCGTCGGCAATCAGCTGGTCCAGCGGCACCGTGGAACCGTCCGGCAGCCGTGCGACGGAAGGGGAGTCCGGGTGCGCGCCAATCCAGAGTTCGGCTTCCGGGCTGCCGGATTCGGGGCGGCCCAGGAGCCCTGCAATCGCCGTCGTGGATCCCCAGGCATAATCGCGGAGGACATTCTCAATTTCGTACACAGCGGGTGTCCATTTCTTGGTCTTCAGGTATACGGGGCAGGCGGTCTACAGGGGAGGCGCTTAGAGCGGCGCGCACAGGCCGTTCGAGGCGACCAGCTCACGGAGTGCCTGCTCGTTGCCTTCACTCTTGAGCTGGTTCAGCATCGCCTCGGTGATCGGTTCGCCGTCGGGGGTGGTGGTCACCGGGGTGAAGTCCGACGACGGCGGCGTGGGCTGCTGTGCCAGGGCGCCGCCAGCTGCCAGCAGAGTGGGCTGCTGCAGGCCGGACGCCTGCAGCCGGCCGCCTGGCGCGGGGGCCTGCACGATGCCGTCAACGGGCGCGGCGGCCTGCGGACCTGACGCGGACGCGAGTAGCTGGTCCACCCTGTCGTGGATGACGTCAAAGTCCGGCACGGTCGAGAAGGAAGCATCAAAATCGGGCGGTCCGATGGTGAGCCGCTTGGCCTCCTGGCCCTTGGCCTTCATGGCAAGGTCCACAAAACTGCCCAGCTGGGACGAGGAGATGTTTGAGTCCACCACCTTGGTGCCTGCGCTGGCAATGTCCTCGAATTTGGACAGCAGCGTTGCGGGGTCCAACTGCTTCAGCATGGCCTGTTGGACGCACTGCTGGCGTTGGATGCGGGCGTAGTCGTCGACGAATTCGCGGGAGCGTCCGTACCAGAGTGCGTGGTAGCCGTTCAGGTGCTGTTCGCCGGCGGGGATCCAGCCCAGCGGCATGCCGTGGATGCCGTTGGCTTCGTCGATCATGTCGCCGCTCATGGGTACCCAGCCGCCCGCCTTGATCCGGATTCCCCCCATGGCGTCGATCAGCTTGGCGAAGCCGTCCATGTCCACCAGCACGTAGGCCTGCACGGTGATGCCGAGCGTGCCCGAGACAGCTTCGAGCGTGGCCTGGGCGCCGGGATCGGCCACGCC
>DATCVX010000540.1:0-3181 GCA_036566705.1 Arthrobacter sp.
GTCCAGGCACGCATCTGCCTGCCCCCGGAGTGGATCCGGACCCCCAAAGCCCTGAAGCCCAGAGCCCTGAACCCCAGAGCCGGGACTGCCTGCCCCGCGGCGCACACAGTCAGCCAACTCCGCAGCGGAGGCCATAAAGGCCTCCACCGCCTCGTCCGCTGACCTGTTTTCCATAACCAAATCATCCCGCGAGGGTCAGACAAAAACGGCGAACCAGAGGGCCTATGTGGATAACTCCGCAGGGGCGCGGACCTGGTTCTGCGGGGGATGGGAGATCAGGACTTTAGGCGTCCGCAGGTGCCGCCTCGGAGGAGCGCTTCTTGGCGGACGGCTCGGACTGTTCTTTCTGCCACGGCCAGCGTCCGGTGATTTCCAGCTCCAGCGAGAAGCTCAGGAAGGTCCGGATCAGCACGATGATTGCCAGCACGCCCACGCTCTCGAAGGTCGGCGTCACAGCCACCGTGCGGATGATGTCGGCAGCCACCAGCAGTTCCAGGCCCAGCAGGATGGACCGCCCCAAGAGTTGCCGATATGCGCGGTAAACGGTCAGCTTTTCAGATCCTGCGGGGAGCTTCCGTGGCTGGTAGCCGCGGAGGGCCATGGGAATCGATACAACAGCGCCGATGACCATCACGGCCACACCGGCGAAATCCATGTACCTGCCGACAGCCTCGATAATGTGCTGGAAGTCCACAGTTCTCCTCGTTGACGACGCGTTCAATCACAAGTCGACGCCGGCCAGGCCCGCGTCGACGGTCCGGCCCCAAGTGTACGTTCGCGCGGGTGGGTGGGGCCGTAAGTGTACGTTCGCGCCAAGCCTGGGTGGGGTGGCTTACGGGTGACGGACACCTTTGCCGGCCAGGATGTCCCGGTAGCCTTCACGGAATGACGGGTAGGCGAACTCGAATCCCGCGCCCCGGAGGAGCGCGTTGCTGCAGCGCTTGTTGCCGCCCCGGGCTTCTCCTGCAGGGCCAACGGGCGGTTCCGCATAGCCCATTTCGGCGGCCAGGAAACGCAGGACGTCCCCAAGCTCGGCGGGAGAATTGTCCACACCGACATATACCGGAGCGGGCATAGAAGCCATGCACGCGAGGCGGACGATGGCCCCTGCCGCATCGTCCCGGTGGATCCGGTTGGTGTAGCGCGGCGCATCAGGGATGATTGCCTGCCCACTGCGGACCTGGTCAATCAGCCGTGTCCGCCCGGGCCCGTAAATCCCGCCCAGCCGCAGCACAACCGGCGCAGTACCGGTGCCGCGCAGCCGCGAAACCAGGAGTTCCTCAGCCTCGCGGATGATGCGCCCGGAGAAACCGCCAGGTGCCGGCGTCGTACGCTCATCCACCCAGCCGCCGCCGGCGTCCCCATAGACCGCCGTGGAAGACACAAACAGCACCCGGCGCGGCGTTACGCCGTCGCGTTCCAAGGCATCCAGGACGTGCGCAAGCCCGTCCACATAGGCGGCCCGGTAAGCTGCCTCGGTGGGGGAGTCTGCAGCAACGGCTACGACGACGGCGGTGGTGTCCGGCGGGATGGCCGGCAGGTCGGCGGTGGTCAGGTCAGCCGCGATGCCCTTGATCGCCGGCGGCAGCTTTTCCGGCGAGCGGCGCCAGCCCACCACACGGTCCCCGGCCGCGGCGAAGCGCAGGCCCGCTTCCGTGCCCAGGTCGCCGCAGCCGGCCATGAGGATGGTCATGCGGTTAGGGGGCAGGGACCGGGAAGAACACCCGGGGGTCCTGCAGGAGCGCCGGGTAGTCGAACGCAGACCGGTCAATCACCTCGGTGACGCTGAAGTTGCGGCCGAAGCGGCCGTCCTCGAGCGTGACGGGCCGCCCCAGCACCTGGCCTACTGCGAATTTGGCGCCGTCTTCGAACGACACAGCGACAGCCGTTTTGCCGGGGAGGGTGGAAAACGCCTCCTCCTGGGCCTGGCGCTTGCGGGTAGGCTTCTTGATCTTCGCCTTGGGCGGAAGCTTCCGGGGCTGCTTGGAGGGGCGGCGGGATCCGTCGTCCGCGTAAACGGGCGAGTAGTCGTCCTGTTCGGCTGCAGCGGCATTGCGGCGGACCGGCGGCAGGGCAACAGTGGTCAGCGTCTCCGGGCTGAATTCTTCGTGCGGGGAGCGCAGGATCCACAGAATGTCATCCTCGGGGTCCGCGGGCAGGAACTCATGCTTGGGCTCGGGCCAGATGTAGTCGATGTCCGGCACGGCGTCAGGAAAGACCGTTTTGTAGAACTTCGGTTCCTTGCGCAGCAGCTTGGAACGGTGGCTCAGGTGGAAATCAGAGTTCCCCAACCATGGCGGCATGGGGATCTTGGCCGCGTAGTCCGGGTGGGCTGCCTGCGGTGCGAACTCCATGATGTTGGCGCGGGTGTTGTCCGGGTGGCCACGTTCGGTCCATTCGTCCACCATGGCCAGGCCGTACATGGTCAGGGCAGGAACGTAGCCCATCCACATGCGGACGGCGGGGTGGGTCTGCCAGCCGTACTCGGGAATGACCAGCGCCCGAAGCGTCTGCAGGGCCTCGACGCGCTGTTTGCCAAGCCTGGCAGTGTCCAGGGCTGCGGCGCTCTGCCGGAAATCGGGGTACGGGAGGAAGGTTTGCATCCCTTCAGTCTGACGGCATGCGGCTCAAGTGCCAATTGCAGTGCCGGCCGCCACAGGAGCGGCACGGCGAAAGTTCACATAGTGGACCGATGCATACAGCGGATAGGCCCAACCACTAAGATCACCGAAACACCCCAGCGTCCCGGAAGCCCCTACATGACAACTACACCTGAAATGACCGCCGGTACTGCCCAGCCTTTCACGCCCAAATTCGGGCAGATGCTGAGCCCGGAGGCCAAGGGCATTCTGGTCCTTGACGAATTTACGATCGACCCCGCCACGGCCCGCAAGGACCAGCACGGCTTCCGCGCCGCCCTGGCCGCCGTGGCCCTGACCCTCCGCAAGATCGCCGCCCTGCGCGTCATCATTGCGATTGTGGCCATCGCGAACCTGCCCCTGTTCCTCCTGACCAGCGGGTGGTGGATCTACGCCGTATCCCTGGCCCTGGTGGTCGGCGTGCACGCGGCCGTGTCGTGGCTCAACAAGCACGAACCCAAAGTCCGCCAGCGCCAGTCCCTCGAACTGCACCTGCACCGCGAACGCAGCGCCAACTACCGCAAGGTCCGCGACGCCGTGAA
>DATCVX010000541.1:0-5147 GCA_036566705.1 Arthrobacter sp.
ACAACAGACCGTGGAGAAAAATGTGAAGTGGGACCCAGTAAAGTACGTCCAGTTCGGCGACTACCGCGACCGGCCGTTTTTTGACCTCACCGGCCGGATCCAGGCGGAGGCCCCTCGCAACGTGGTGGACCTGGGGTGCGGGCCCGGGAACCTCACGGCAACCCTTGCCCGCAGGTGGCCCGACGCCCGGGTCGTGGGGCTCGACTCGTCCAGCCCGATGCTGGCCAAGGCTGCCGTCCAGGCCGAAGAACACGAACACCTGAGCTTCGAGCAGGCAGACATCGCCGGCTGGATGCCGTCCGCCGAAACGGACGTGGTGGTCACCAACGCCGCGCTGCAGTGGGTGCCGGGCCACCAGGAGATGCTGGCGCGCTGGATGGACGCGCTCCAGCCGGGGGCCTGGTTCGCCATGCAGGTGCCGGGAAATTTCAACGCTCCGTCGCACACGCTGATGCGGGAACTGGCCGGGTCGGCTCCCTGGGCGGCGAAACTGGCAGGTGTTCTCCGCGGTGGGGAGTCCGTGGGGGAGCCCGCCGACTACCTGGGCATCATGCTGGAGGCCGGCTGCACCGCCGACGCGTGGGAGACCACATACCAGCAGCTCCTTCCAGGGACTGATCCCGTGCTGGAATGGGTCCGCGGGACCGCCCTGCGGCCGGTCCTGGCGGTGCTCTCCACTGAGGAGGGAGTCGCTTTCGAAGCCGAATACGCAGCGGCGTTGCGGGCGGCCTATCCCGGCACTGGCCACGGGACGGTGTTCCCGTTCAGAAGAATCTTCGCTGTGGCCCGCAAGAACACCTAGGTTTCGAAGTCCATTCGATGTATTTTTCTGACGCCACGCGTCACGCCGTGTGACAAGGGAACGAATGTGATGTGGCTTACAATGACGGAGCGGCTGTTAGGGGCGGGCTAGTCCGGTTCCTGATTGGCCTCCCGACCACGTGCGGAGGTGCAGTGCTTTTCGGTTTGATGATCCGGCTGCTTGCCGCCCACAAGGTTCCTGTCGCGGCGGTCGTCCTCCTGCAGCTGGTCCAGACCCTGGGCAACCTCCTGCTGCCCACCGTCAATGCAGCCATCATCGACGACGGCATTGTCCCCGGCGACACCACGGTGATTCTGAGGCTCGGTGGGGTCATGGCCGCCATAGCTGCCGTGCAGGCAGCGGCAGCCCTGGCGGCCGGGTACCTCGGGGCCGTGGTGGCAATGAAACTGGGCCGCCAGCTGCGCCAGGAGGTTTTTGGGAAGATCCAGTCGTTGTCATCCCAGGAGGTGGCCGGGTTCGGAACGCAGAGCCTGGTGACCCGTACCACCAACGACACCCTGCAGATCCAGTCCTTCGCGGTACTCGTCTTCACCATGCTGGTCGCGGCCCCGGTCATGGGCGCGGGCGGGATTGTCCTGGCGCTGCAGCAGGACGTGGCACTCTCCTCGGTAGTCATTGTCATTGTGCCCGTGCTGCTGGCCATCATGTACCTCGTCGTCCGCCGCCTGGTGCCGCTGTACCGGGACGGGCAGGAGCTCCTGGACCGCACCGGTGAAGTGTTGCGGGAACAGATCATCGGCGCCAGCATCATCAGGGCCTTTGTCAGGCAGGACCACGAAATCCGCCGCTTTGGGCAGGCAAACGACAGGCTGACGCGGAACAACCTGCAATCCGCCCTGCTGGTCGCCGGAATGCTGCCACTGATCATGATCGGGGTGAACCTTTCCTCCGTGGCCGTAGTCTGGTTCGGCGGCCACCGTGTCCAGGCCGGTGAGATGAAGCTCGGTGCCCTGACGGCTTTCATCGCGTACATCCTGCAGATTCTGCTGGCCATCATGATGGCCATGTACGTGCTGATGACAGGCCCCCGGGCCGCTGTGTGCGCCGAGCGGCTGCTGGCAGTCCTTGAGACGCCGCCGTCCGTCCGCGACCGCCGCGCCCCGGAGGTCCAGCCAGCCACCGAATGGCCGGATTTCGACGGCGCCGACGTCTCCTTCCGCGATGTCTCCTTCTCTTACCCCGGCGCGGAGACCCCGGTCCTGGACTCCGTCTCCTTCACGGCCCGGCCGGGCGTTGTGACGGCCATCGTGGGCTCGACCGGCAGCGGTAAATCAACACTCCTCAACCTGCTGCCGCGATTCCTCGACGCCACCTCCGGGCATGTCACCCTGGCAGGACGGGACATCCGGTCCATGCCCCTGGACGTCCTCCGCGCGAACATGGCCATCGCCCCGCAACGTCCCCACCTTTTCACCGGGACCATCGCCGACAACCTGAGGATCGCCTCCGGTGACGCTACGGACACTGAGCTATGGGCCGCCCTGGAAACAGCGGAAGCGGCGGAATTCGTGCGGGAGTTGCCGCTGCAGCTCAAGGCCCCGGTGGGGCAGGGCGGCACCACTTTTTCCGGCGGCCAGCGCCAGCGTCTGTGTATTGCCCGTGCACTGCTTCGCCGGGCGCCGCTGTACCTTTTTGATGACAGCTTCTCGGCGCTGGATTTCGAGACCGAAGCCAGGCTCCGCCAGCGCCTCGAAACCGCCCTGAGCCACGCCGTCGTGATTATCGTGGCCGAGCGGATCTCAACTGTCGCCGGCGCGGGCCAGATCCTGGTGTTCGACGACGGCCGGCTTGTGGCCGAAGGCACCCACAGCGGGCTGCTGGAGACGTCCTCCACTTACCGCGAGATCGCCGAATCCCAAATGGCCTTCGAGGATTTGCCATGACCGGAGCGTCGCAGGACGGGGAAGCCGGGTTTCGGTTTTGGCCCACTGCCCGCAGGCTGCTCGGGCTGCTGCGCCCGTTCCGCTGGGCCATGGCAGGCGCAGTTGCCGCCACCTGCATCTTCGCCGGACTGAACGTCGCCGCCCCCAAATACCTGGGCGATGCCACGGACATCGTGGTGGATGGGGTTCTGGCAGGAATGCTCGACTGGCGGGGCCTCGGCCGCCTGCTGGCGGCGGTCTCCCTGATGTATGTCGGGGCCTCGCTCTTCAACTGGATCCAGGGTTCGCTCACGGCCGGCTCCGTCCAGGGCGTGATGTACCGCCTTCGGGCCTCCGTGGAAGACAAGTTGCACCGGCTGCCGTCCACCTACTTCCAGGAACAGTCCAGGGGCGATGTCCTCAGCCGCGCCACCAACGATATCGACAACATTGCGCAGGCCCTCAGCCAGGCGCTCACCCAACTGATCATGTCGGTCCTGATGCTTTGCGGGGCATTGGCCATGATGCTCTGGATCTCGCCGCTGCTCGCCTGCATCGCCCTGTTGTCCGTGCCGCTGTCCACGCTCATCACGGTGCTGGTGACCCGCCGGTCGCAGGCACATTTTGCCCGTCAATGGACCGAGACCGGAGAACTGAACGCCCACGTTGAGGAGTTCATCACCGGACACGAGGTCATCAAGGCATTCGGCTACCAGGAACAGGCAGCGGCCGTGTTCGCTGCCAGCAACGACCGCCTGGCCAGGGCCGCGACCAGGGCCCAGTACTCGTCCGGCCTGGTCCAGCCCCTGATGATCCTGATAGCCAACATCAACTACATCGCAGTGGCGGTGGTGGGCGCCCTGCAGGTCACTGCCGGAGCCATGACCATCGGCGGTATCCAGGCTTTCATCCAGTTCAGCCGGCTCTTCACCCAGCCTGTTGGCCAGATCGGCGGCCTCCTGAACGTCATCCAGTCCTGCGTGGCTTCGGCTGGGCGGGTGTTCGACCTTCTGGACGCTGCGGAGCTGCCCCCGGAATCCAGCCCCGCAAAGTCCGCCGCAAAACCCGCAGGCCGCATAGTCTTCGACGACGTCACGTTCGGGTACCAGGAGCGGATCCCCGCCGTGCGCGGCCTGTCCTTCACGGTCGAACCGGGCCAGACCGTAGCAATCGTCGGCCACACCGGAGCGGGAAAGACCACGGTGGTGAACCTCCTGATGCGGTTCTACGAAGTAGGGTCCGGTCGTATCACCATGGGCGGAACCGATATCGCGGAGATGCCCCGGGATGCCCTGCGCTCCGGCTTCGGCGTGGTGCTCCAGGACGCGTGGCTCTTTGGCGGAACCATCCGGGAGAACATCGCCTACGGGCGGCCGGAAGCCACGGACCAGGAAATCGTTGCCGCCGCAGAGGCCAGCCACGTGGACCACTTCGTCCGGTCGCTGCCTGCCGGCTACGAGACCCTGCTGCGCAACGGCGGCGACCCCCTCAGCCAGGGCCAGCGCCAACTGATCACCATTGCCCGCGCCCAACTGGCGGGCAGCAGCGTGCTGATCCTGGACGAAGCCACCAGTTCGGTGGATTCGCGCACCGAGGTACTGATCCGGCAGGCCATGCAGCGGCTCCGGCGCGGAAAGACCAGCTTTGTGATCGCCCACCGTTTGTCCACGGTCCGCGACGCTGATCTAATTCTTGTCATGGACCACGGACGCATCGCCGAGCAAGGCACCCACCACAGCCTGCTGGCCGCCAACAGCTACTACGCCCGGCTGTACCAGGCCCAGTTTGCCGGTCACCCGGAGGCCCGGATACCCGGTGACCCGGGCCAGGCTGCGGGCCGCCCGCCCTTGGAAGCCAGGCCCTTGGAAGCCAGGCCCATGGAAGCCAGGGCGCTGGAGGCCGACGCCATGGGTGCCGCATTGGAGGCGGGCATTTGAGCGCGGCGCCGTCCTTTCCCGGGTCGTGGAAGCCGAACCAGGCCAGCACGGTGGCGCTCTTCGAGCAGCTTCGCCTGCAGGTCATCCAGCTGGCAGACAGCGGGGCGTTGCCGCCCGGGACCAGGCTTCCGGCCGTCAGGAGCCTCGCCGGGCAGCTGGACGTGGCCCCGCATACTGTCGCACGCGCCTACAAGGAGCTCGAGGCCGCCGGGGTGGTCGCAACCCGGGGGAGGAACGGGACTGTGGTCTGCGCCCGTGACGAACGATGGGGAACACTATCCACCGCTGCGGCCAGTTACGCGTCGGCCGCCCGGGCGCAGGGGGCCACGTTTGCCGAGGCCGTGCAGCTTCTCGCGGCAGCCTACGACGCCGACTAGCCGCCGTACGTGGATATTCGAAGAAGTTTTCGATTAGCATTAGTGGGTGCCTAAAGCCGTAGCTGAAGAATCAGCAGTCGTGTCCGTTCCCGCCACTCCCGAAAAGTCCCTCGCAAAGCCTGCGCGCCCGGACCTCTCCCGCCTGGTG
>DATCVX010000542.1:0-5228 GCA_036566705.1 Arthrobacter sp.
GTGCTCACCGACGGTGCAAGCGCCGGCCCCGCAGCAGCGGACCGCGCGGAAACTCTCAGGTCCAATACAGAGTGGGGAGGAACCCGAATCGATGTGGCGTACCCTGCGCCGCCTGAGTTATGGAGTTCCTTTTGACTGTCAATTCAGCCTCTACGTCTTTCGTTGACCGGCACATCGGCGCCCGCCGCCAGGCCGACGTCGATGCCATGCTCAAGGCTGTCGGCTACGACACCGTCGATGCACTCGTGGATACCGCGGTCCCGAAGGACATCCGCCAGGACTCCGGCCTCCAGCTGGCAGAGGCCCTGAGCGAAGTGGAAGCCCTCGCCGAACTGCGCAAGCTCGCCGCGAAGAACAAGACCGCCGTGCAGATGATCGGCCAGGGCTACTACGACACCGTGACGCCTGCGGTGATCCGCCGGAACATCCTCGAAGGCCCGGCCTGGTACACCGCCTACACGCCGTACCAGCCGGAGATCTCCCAGGGCCGCCTCGAGGCGCTGCTGAACTTCCAGACCATGGTCCAGGACCTGGTGGGCCTGCCCATCGCCAACGCCTCCCTGCTGGACGAAGCCACCGCCGTGGCCGAGGCCGTCCTGATGATGCGCCGGGCCAACAAGAACAAGGACGCCCGTGACGGCAAGACGGTGCTCGACGCCGACTGCCTGCCGCAGACCATCGCCATCGTGAAGGGACGCGCCGAGGCGCTGGGCTTTGAGGTGGAGGTCGCTGACCTCTCGAACGGACTGCCCGACGGCGTCATCAACGGCGTTGTGCTTCAGCAGCCCGGCGTTTCCGGCCGCGTGTTCGACCACTCCGCCGTCATCGCCGACGCCAAGGAGCGCGGTGCCCTGGTGACTGTGGCCGCCGACCTCCTGGCCCTCACCCTCATCACCCCTCCCGGCGAGCAGGGCGCCGACATCGCCGTCGGCTCAGCCCAGCGCTTCGGCGTCCCGCTGTTCTACGGCGGACCCCACGCTGCCTACATGGCTGTGCAGAAGGGCCTCGAGCGCTCCATGCCGGGCCGCCTGGTGGGTGTCTCCAAGGACTCCGCCGGCGTACCCGCCTACCGCCTGGCACTGCAGACCCGCGAGCAGCACATCCGGCGCGAAAAGGCCACGTCCAACATCTGCACCGCACAGGCGCTGCTGGCCATCGTTGCGTCCATGTACGCCGTCTACCACGGCCCGGACGGCCTGAAGGCGATCGCCCAGACCGCCCACGGCCACGCCAAGACCCTGGCCGCGTCCCTGAAGGCCGCCGGCCTGGACGTGCTCCACACCAGCTTCTTCGATACCGTCACCGTGTCCGTACCGGGCAAGGCTGCCGGGATCGTTGCCGCAGCCGAGGCCAACGGCATCAACCTGCGCAGCATCGACGCGGACACCGTTGGCTTCTCCACGGATGAAACCACGACGGCGGCAATCGTCGACGGCGTCCTGGCCGCCTTTGGTGCCGAGGCCGCAGAGGTGACGGATGCGTTCGCCCTGGATGCCGCCGTCGAGCGTTCCTCCGACTTCCTGCAGCACCCCGTGTTCAGCACGCACCGTTCCGAAACGCAGCTGCTGCGCTACATCCGCAAGCTCTCGGACCGGGACCTCGCGCTGGACCGCACCATGATCCCGCTGGGCTCCTGCACCATGAAGCTGAACGCCACGGCCGAAATGGAAGCCATCTCCTGGCCTGAATTCGCGTCCATCCACCCGTTCGCGCCTGACTCCCAGACCGAAGGCTGGCGGGAACTGATCTCGGACCTGGAAGCCCAGCTCACCGAGATCACCGGCTACGACCAGGTGTCCATCCAGCCCAACGCCGGCTCCCAGGGCGAACTCGCAGGCCTGCTGGCCATCCGCGGCTACCACCTCTCCCGCGGTGACGACCAGCGCACCGTCTGCCTCATTCCGGCGTCGGCGCACGGCACCAACGCAGCCTCCGCTGTCCTGGCCGGCATGAAGGTAGTGGTGGTGGCCACGGCTGCCGACGGCACGATCGACCACACCGACCTGTACGCCAAGATCGAGGCCAACAGGGACGCGCTGTCCTGCATCATGATCACCTACCCGTCCACGCACGGGGTGTATGACGCCGACGTCCGCGAGGTCTGCGACGCGATCCACGCCGCCGGCGGCCAGGTCTACATCGACGGCGCCAACCTCAACGCCCTGGTTGGCCTGGCCCAGCCGGGCCAGTTCGGCGGCGACGTGTCGCACCTGAACCTGCACAAGACCTTCTGCATCCCGCACGGCGGCGGCGGACCGGGCGTGGGCCCGGTCGCGGCCAAGGCGCACCTGGCACCGTTCATGCCGGGCAACGCGGCCACCTGGACCGAAGGCAACGACGTCCCGATCTCCGCCTCCCGGTTCGGCTCCGCAGGTGTGCTGCCGATTTCCTGGGCCTATGTGAAGCTCATGGGCGGCCAAGGCCTGACCGAGGCCACCAAGTCGGCGCTGCTCGCGGCCAACTACATCGCCACCCGCCTGAACGACTTCTTCCCTGTCCTGTACACGGGCGAAGGCGGACTGGTGGCGCATGAGTGCATCCTGGACCTCCGCGAGCTGACCGCCAAGACCGGCGTTACGGCCGAGGACGTGGCCAAGCGCCTCATCGACTACGGCTTCCACGCCCCCACCCTGGCGTTTCCCGTGGCAGGCACGCTGATGGTGGAACCCACGGAGTCCGAGGACCTGCACGAGATCGACCGCTTCATCACCGCAATGATCGCGATCCGGGCCGAAATCGACCAGGTGGCCGACGGCGACTTCACCGTTGCGGACAGCCCGCTGCGCAACTCCCCGCACACCGCGGCCGCCGTGATCAGCACCGACTGGGACCGCGCCTACCCGCGTGAGCAGGCCGTCTTCCCGGTTGCCTCGCTCAAGCAGGACAAGTACTTCCCGCCCGTGGGCCGCATTGACGGCGCCGCCGGGGACCGCAACCTGATCTGCTCCTGCCCGCCGCTTTCCGAGTTTGAAAACTAAGGACTCCACGATGACTGAGAACTACACAGCCCTCTACGAAGAGCACAAGAAACTCGGCGCCTCCTTCACCGACTTCGGTGGCTGGCAGATGCCGCTCAAGTACAGCTCCGAACTGGCCGAGCACCACGCCGTCCGCAAGGCTGCAGGCATCTTCGACCTCTCCCACATGGGCGAAGTATGGGTGACCGGCCCGGACGCCGCAGCATTCCTGGACTACGCCCTGGTGGGCAAGATTTCCGCGATGGCCGTGGGCAAGGCCAAGTACTCGCTGATCTGCAACGAGGACGGCGGCATCATCGACGACCTCATCACCTACCGCAGGCCCGCCGCTGCCGACGGCACGGACCGCTTCCTGGTGGTTCCCAACGCCGGCAACGCCAAAACCGTGGCAGCTGCGCTGGCCGAGCGGGCCGCCGGCTTCGACGTGGTGGTGGACGACGTCTCAGCCGAGACGTCCCTGATCGCCGTCCAGGGCCCCAAGGCTGAGGAACTCCTCCTCCGCCTGGTCCCCGCCGCCCAGCACAGCCTGGTCACGGAGCTCAAATACTACGCCGCCGTCGAGGTCCCCTTCCTCGTGGCCGGAGCCGGCCAGGAACTCCTGCTGGCACGCACCGGCTACACCGGCGAGGACGGCTTCGAGATCTTCGTGGCCAACGACGACGCCGCCGCGCTCTGGCAGGCAATCGTCGCCATTGCCGACGAAGGGGAGCTGACTCCTGCAGGCCTCGCCTCCCGCGACTCGCTCCGCCTTGAGGCCGGCATGCCGCTCTACGGCAACGAACTCTCCCTGGAAGGCGACCCGTTCGCAGCAGGCCTGGGAGCCGTCGTCGCGCTGTCCAAGGAAGGAGACTTCGTGGGCAAGGCCGCGCTCGCAGCCAAGAAGGAAGCCGGCGCCGGAACCACCACCGGCCGCAGGCTCGTGGGCCTCAAGGGTTTGGGCCGCCGTGCCGGCCGCGGCCACTACCCGGTCCTCAAGGACGGCGCAGTGGTGGGCGAAGTCACCTCCGGCCAGCCCTCGCCCAGCCTGGGCTACCCGGTGGCCATGGCCTACGTCGATGTCGCCCTCACCGAGCCCGGCACCGCCCTGGACATCGACCTCCGCGGCAAGACGGAGCCGTTCGAAGTGGTGGCACTGCCGTTCTACAAGCGCCCGAAGTAGCTTTCGGGTTGCGTTGGGGCTGAGATCCTCTGCGTGCTGCTCCTTCGTCGCTCTGACGCACGCTGCCGGATCCCAGCCCCAACGCTCTCTCACCTTTCGCAGGTTTTGGGCCGACGCTCTCTCACTTTTTGCAGGTTTTGGGCCAACGCTCTCTCACTTTTTGCAGGTTTTGGGCCAACGCTCTCTCACTTTTCGAAAATCTAACTGAAGGAAAAACACATGGCTAAAGTTGCCGCTGAACTGCAGTACTCCGAGGAACACGAGTGGGTCTCCCGGGAGGACGGAAACGTGGTGTCCATCGGCATTTCCGCCGTGGCCACGGACGCCCTCGGCGACATCGTGTACGTGGACCTGCCCGAGGTGGGCTCCACCGTGACCGCGGGGGAGACCTGCGGCGAGGTGGAATCCACCAAGTCCGTTTCGGACCTGTACGCCCCGGTGACGGGCGAAGTCACCGAAACCAACCCGGCCGTCGTCGACGACCCCGCGCTGATCAACAGCGACCCGTACGGTGCAGGCTGGCTGTTCAAGGTGGCCGCCGAGTCCGACGGCCCGCTGCTCTCCGCGCAGGACTACGCGTCCAAGAACGGCGGCGAGCTGTGAACGGCGCCGCTGCCACCACGGCAGCGTTCGAGCAGGTCATTTCCCCGAGCCTGGACGCGGACCTGTCCGTGCTGGACCCGGAGATCGCAGCCAAGATCGACGACGAACTCGGCCGCCAGCGTGACGGCCTGGAGATGATCGCCTCGGAGAACCACACCGCGGTGGCCGTCATGCAGGCACAGGGCTCGGTCCTGACCAACAAATACGCCGAAGGCTACCCTGGCAAGCGCTACTACGGCGGCTGCGAGCACGTGGACGTGATCGAGCAGCTGGCCATCGACCGGGTCAAGGCCCTGTTCGGCGCCGAATTCGCGAACGTGCAGCCGCACTCCGGCGCGCAGGCGAACGCCTCGGTGATGCACGCGCTGATCAAGCCGGGCGACACCATCATGGGCCTGAACCTCGCCCACGGCGGCCACCTGACCCACGGCATGAAGATCAACTTCTCCGGCCGCCTGTACAACGTCATCCCGTACCAGGTCCGCGAA
>DATCVX010000543.1:0-4281 GCA_036566705.1 Arthrobacter sp.
GTGGCCAACCATCCGGGAGCGGCCTCGCAGCTGATCCTGAACAGCCCCTGGCTGGAGATGCACGGCAATTCCCTGGTGCGTCGGGCGGCGTCAACCATGGTGGCGCCGGTGGCGCGGTTCCGGCCCGAGGCCATCCTGCGATTGCCGGAGCGGGGATTCTACTGGCGTACCATCAGCAGCTCGGCTGAAGGCGAGTGGGCCCTGGACGACCGTTACAGGCCGCCCATGGCCTTCCCGCTGCGTGCCGGTTGGCTTAGCGCAATCCTGGCCGGCCATGCCAAGGTGGCGCGTGGACTGGGAATCGACATCCCGATCCTCGTCCTGCTCTCCCAAGGCAGTGCGAACGGGCCCTTCTGGACGGAGGAGATGCGGCGGACGGATGCAGTGCTCGACGTCAACATCATTGCCCTCCGCGCCTTGACCCTGGGGCGCACCGTGACGGTGGAGCGCATTGACGGCGCCCTGCACGATGTCTTCCTGTCCCCGGCCCGGGTCCGCGCCGACGCGTATGCACGGCTGGCCCGCTGGTTGCGCGGCTACGCTGCGACAGGCCCCGACCGGGATGCGTCCGAGGGAGCGCCATGACGGACGTGCAGGCCGGTCCCGGAACCGGGCCTGCTCTGTGGCATGAGGACCTGCTGGGCCCTTCGTTCCAATGCCGCACGCTGCCGCTGGCTCCGGATGAGGAGGGTGAGGTGTGTGCAACGCTGGTCCGCTGCGTCCGCGAGGACATCCGGGAGCCCGATATAGCGGCCCGCACGCACAGGTCCCCCCGGGCGGTGCTCTACCTGCACGGGTGGGCCGATTATTTTCTCCAGGCGGAACTTGCCGAGTCCGTGGCGGCAGCCGGCTTCAGCTTCTATGCGCTGGACCTGCGCAAGTTCGGGCGGAGCCTGAGGGAATGGCAGACGGCCGGCTACACCACGGACCTAGGCACCTACGACGAGGACCTCGACGCCGCCATAACGGCCATCAGGGCAGACCTGTCCCCACCGGGCCTGCCGGACCAGCTGCCCACCATCCATGTCCTGGCTCATTCCCTGGGAGGGCTGATCGCCGCGCTGTGGGCGGACCGGCACCCTGGTGCGCTGGGCACGCTGGTCCTCAATGCCCCCTGGCTGGAACTGCAGGGCAGCAGCCTCCTCAGGAATATCGCCATGCATCTGGTGGATCCGGTGGCCAAGGCGGACCCGCGGCGCCCGTTCCGGTTTCCGGACATGCCGGGCTACTGGCAGAGCGTCAGCAACGAGTCCCACGGTGAATGGCAGCTCGATCCGGTCTGGCGGCCCGTTTCGTCATTTCCGATCAGGGCTGGCTGGGCGAAGGCTGTCCTCGCCGGCCACGCTGCCGTGGGGCGGAAGCTGGACATCGCTTCCCCCGTCCTGGTGATGCTGTCAGACAGGACGAGGATCCAAAGCGAATGGTCCGCGGAGCTGATGCGGGCCGACGCCGTGATCGACGTCGAGGAAACGGCCCGCCGTGCTCTTGGCCTGGGGCGAAGGGTGGCCGTGTTCCGGTACCCGGGAGCCATCCATGACATCTTCCTGTCCCGGCGGGGCATCAGGGAGGAGGCCTACCGCGACCTCACGCTGTGGCTGGGTTCCTACCCGGACTGACCGGGGGCGCCGTTGCCTGCACCGCCCGTGATTGTGCCCGGCGATGCGTCCACCGCTCCGCCGTAGCGCCGGTCCCGCTGGGCGTAGATTTCGACGGCGTCCCACAGCGTCCGCCGGTCCACGTCCGGCCACAGCGTGTCCATAAAAACAAACTCGGCGTACGCGGACTGCCACAGCAGGAAGTTGGACAGCCGCTGCTCCCCCGAACTCCGCAGGAACAGGTCCACGTCCGGCAGGTCCGGCTCGTCCAGGTATTTCTGGATGGTCTTCTCCGTGATGGCCCCGGGCCTGAGCCGGCCGGCGGCCACCTCTGCGGCGATCGCGGACACAGCGTCCGTGATCTCGGCGCGGCCGCCGTAATTAACACACATGTTCAACGTGCACGTGCTGTTGCCCGCCGTGAACTCCTCGGCTTCCTCCAGTTCGCGGATAACCGAGCCCCACAGCTTGGGCCTGCGACCCGACCAGCGGACCCGCACACCCCAGGCGTCCAGCTGGTTCCGCTGCCGTCGAAGCACGTCCTTGTTAAATCCCATCAGGAACCGGACTTCTTCGGGTGAGCGGCGCCAGTTCTCGGTGGAAAATGCATAGACGCTGACGTACTCGATGCCGAGCTCGATGGCACCGGCCATGACATCCAGCAGTGCCGGCTCGCCGGCCTTGTGCCCCTCAATCCTGGGCAGTCCCCGCTGGTTGGCCCACCGGCCGTTGCCGTCCATCACGATTGCTACGTGCCGGGGGATGAATTCGGCGGGAATGGACGGCGCCACGGCACCGGACGGATGCGGGTAAGGCGCCACCACCGGGGTGGTCCGCTTACGGGACGGGCTGTTCTTCTTTCCCAGGGCCACAGTCAGGTACGCTCCACATGTTTGAGTGATTTCACGACACGTTCCAGGTGCCATTGCAGGTAGGCAGCCACCAGTCCGGCAGCTTCCCGGCGATGGACCGGCAACGATCCGTCCGCCGTCGGCCAGTCCCCTGTCAGCAAGGCACTGAGCAGGACAACTGTTTCCGCAGCCGGGGCGGGCGACCCCGGCGGGCGGCAGTCGTTGCAGACCATCCCGCCCAGGGGTGCCGAGAATGCCGTGTGCGGACCGGGCCTGCTGCAGCGGGCACAATCCGTGAAGCTGGGCGCCCAGCCGCCGGTGGCCAGCGCCCTCAGCAGATAGGAATCGAGGATCAGGCCGGCCGAATGCTCATCCCGGCTCAGCGACGCCAGCGCGCCAACGAGAAGGTTGTACTGCGCGGTCCCGGCTTCACCGTCAACGTCGGTGAGTTTTTCCGCGGTTTCAGTCATGGCTGCGGCCACGGTGTAGCGGCCGTAGTCGGCAGCGATGTTCCCGCCGTACGCCCCCTTTGCGACCGCCTGGGTGACGATGTCCAGGGTCCGGCCTGACACGAGCTGAAGGTCGGCCACCATGAAGGGTTCGAGCCGGGCACCGAAACGGCTGCTGGTCCGGCGTACGCCCTTAGCCACGGCCCGGATCTGTCCATGGTGCTTCGTCAGCAGCGTGATGATGCGGTCCGCCTCGCCCAGCTTATGGGTGCGGAGCACCACGGCGTCATCCCGGTAGGACCGGGCAGCGAAGGATTGTTGGACCACGCTTAATCTTCCCATTGTCTGGCCGGATACCGCCCATTGGGGCGGGCAGGCGTTGCGCGCCGGGGGTGCCGGCGCGCAACGCGTCCGGGTCAGGCTCGGGCATCCCTGATGGCGCGGTTGACGGCGGAGATGACTGCCTTGAGCGAGGACATGCTGGTGTTGGCATCGATCCCGACGCCCCACAGCACGCGCTCCCCCACGGCGCATTCGACGTAGGCCGCGGCCATGGCGTTGCCGCCTTCTGAGAGGGCGTGCTCGCTGTAGTCCAGGACCCTGACATCCACGCCGTCCTGCCCCAGGATGTCCAGCAGTGCGGCAATCGGACCGTTACCGGTGCCGGTCCGGCTGACCTGGCTGCCGTCGATGCCGAGGGATGCGTGCAGCGTCATGCTGCCGTTCTCGTCCGTTTCGGTGCGGACGGTGCCCAGGGAATAACGGCCCCACTGCCCTTCGGACTCGCTCGCGGGCAGGTACTCGTCCTGGAAAACCTGCCAGAGCTGGGAGCCGCTGACTTCGCCGCCCACGGTGTCGGTGCGCTTCTGGATCACACCGGAGAATTCGATCTGGGCGCGGCGCGGCAGGTCCAGGCTGTGCTCGTTCTTGAGCAGGTAGGCCACGCCGCCCTTGCCGGACTGGGAGTTCACCCTGATGACGGCTTCGTAGCTGCGGCCCAGGTCCTTGGGATCCACGGGCAGGTACGGGACCTGCCAGGTGAAGTCGGCGACGTCCTTGCCGGCGGCGGCGGCGTCCCGTTCCAGCGCCTCGAAGCCCTTCTTGATGGCGTCCTGGTGCGAGCCGGAGAAGGCTGTGAACACCAGGTCCCCGCCGTAGGGGGAACGTTCGGCCACGGGCAGCTGGTTGCAGTACTCAACGGTGCGGCGGACGTCGTCGATATCGGAGAAGTCGATCATGGGGTCAATGCCCTGGACAAAGAGGTTCAGGCCCAGGGTCACCAGGTCAACGTTTCCGGTCCGCTCGCCGTTGCCGAAGAGGCAGCCTTCGATCCTGTCAGCGCCGGCCATGTAGCCCAGCTCGGCCGCCGCGACGCCGGTGCCGCGG
>DATCVX010000544.1:0-4054 GCA_036566705.1 Arthrobacter sp.
AGCTGGACTACGAATATGTGGTCGACGGTGAACCCAACCCGGAGACCGAATTCAGGCACTACGACCTCGATGAGGAATTCCAGGAACGCGACGTCCGCTGACGAAGCGGACCCCGCCGTCGGCCCCGGACCCCGGCCGCGGCAGCCCCACTGGCTAATAACCAGTAACCTTACTAAAATCCCCAGTGGAACCATCCACGGACGTCAGCCGTTATTCTTAATGCGGCTTGGGGGCTTAGCGTCCAAAACAGCGTGACTGCGGAACGGTCATGACGGGAGAGAGAAATATGGCTCGCGCCGCTTTAGGCTTGACTGCATGATCCGGCTACGCCAGCTGGCCCAGGCGGCCTCTGTACTGACCACGCCCTTGGCGCCCGAAGATATTCTGGCGCTCTTCAACCCTGTCTTCTCGGCGCGCCAGCTGCGCGGCGTGGTGACCCGCGTGGTGCAGGAGACGGCCCAGTCGGCCACAATCTTCTTCCGGCCCGGCCGCGGCTGGCACTCCCACCTGGCCGGCCAGTGGGCCCGCATCGGTGTTGAGCTGGACGGCGTCCGCCACTGGCGCTCCTACTCATTGAGCGCCCCCGCCGGCAAGGACCCGGCCATCACCGTCACGGACGTCGGTGCCGTTTCGGGCACCCTGGTCCGCACCACCCGGCCGGGCGATGTCCTGTTCCTGGCCCCGCCGCAGGGCGACTTCGTCCTGCCGGAGCACCCGCGCCCGCTGCTGATGGTCACCGCCGGCAGCGGCATCACTCCGGTGATGTCCATGATCCGTACGCTCGTGCCGCGGCGCCCGGACGCCGACGTCGTGCTCATCCACTCGGCCCGCACGCCCTCCGACAGCCTGTTCCGCGAGGAACTGGCGGAACTGGCTGACCAGTTCCCCAACTTCCGGCTGGCGCACTGGTTCACCGGCCAGCAGGGCCGCCTGGACTTCACCACCACCGCCGAGCTGGACGACCTCTGCCCGGACTGGAAGGAACGCGCTGCTTACGCCTGCGGTCCGGACAGTTTCCTGGACGACGCCGAGGCGCTCTGGAAGCAGGCTGCCCTCACCGCCGGTGCCCCCGGCACCGACGTCGCGATTGCCGGCGATCCCGGCAACCTCATGATCGAACGGTTCAACACCGCCTTTGCCGGCGGTGTGGGGCACGACGGCGGCCTGGTCACCTTTGAAGCATCCGACCGGGAAGTGGACGCTGACGGCGACACCCCCCTGTTGGATGTGGGCGAGGACGCGGGCGTGCTGATGCCCAGCGGTTGCCGGATGGGTATCTGCCACAGCTGCCTGACCCCGCTCCTGGCCGGCCAGGTCCGTGACCTGCGCACCAACGAAGTCCATGGCGAACCCGGCCAACTGATCCAAACGTGTGTCTCGGCAGCCGCCGGACCCGTCAACCTCGAACTCTGAGGAGCATCTCCGCATGTCAGTAGTTTCAGATAGCAAGACCGCCGCCACCGGAGCGGCAAAGACGCGCCCCGGCGCGCTGGCCGAATCCGGCAGCCCGTCAGTCCGCCCGCCCGCCGCAGCGCACCTTTCCGACGAACAGGTCGCTGAGCTGGGCCGCGAACTCGACGCAATCCGCGACGAGATCCTGGCCAAGCGCGGCGCCTCCGACGCCGCCTACATCCGGCGCATGATCAAGATCCAGCGCGGGCTGGAGATCTCCGGCCGCGCGGCGCTGCTCGTCAGCAAGAACAAGGCCGCCTGGGTCACCGGCACCACGCTGCTGAGCTTTGCCAAGATCCTGGAAAACATGGAGCTGGGACACAACATCCTGCATGGCCAGTGGGACTGGATGCGGGACCCGGACATCCACTCCACCACCTGGGAATGGGACTTCGTCACGCCCTCACGCTCCTGGCAGCACACCCACAACGACCTGCACCACCGCTGGACCAACGTGTTGGGCAAGGACAACGACGTCGGATACAACCTCCTGCGGATGGACGAGAACCAGCCATGGAAGCCCATCAACCTGGCCAACCCGCTGTTCAACGCCATCCTGGCGCCCATCTTCGAGTGGGGCATTGCCATCTATGACCTTGAACTGACGGAGTACAAGGAAGGCAAGAAGTCCAAGGAAGCGCTGAACAAGGACCTCAAGGCCCTGGGCCGGAAGGTCATCACCCAGTTCACCAAGGACTACGCCGCCACGCCTGCCGTTGCCATGCTCACCGGTTCGGGCAAGCAAGCCCTCTACGGCACGCTGACGGCCAATGCGGTGCGCAACGTCTGGGCGCACGCCGTCATCTTCTGCGGCCACTTCCCGGAAGGCACTGACACCTTCACCGAGGAAATGGTGGAAGGCGAAACCCGCGGCGACTGGTACGTCCGCCAGATGATCGGCTCGGCCAACATCTCCGGCTCAAAGTTCATGCACCTGATGACCGGCAACCTGTCACACCAGATTGAGCACCACCTCTTCCCGGACCTGCCCTCCAACAGGTACGCCGAAGTTGCTCCGCGGGTCCGCGAGATCTGCCAGCGCTACGGCCTGAAGTACACCACGGGTCCGCTGCTGAAGCAGGTGGGCTCGTCCTGGGCCAAGGTCTTCAAGCTGGCGCTGCCCGGCAAGGCGGCCCGGGCCTGATCCAGGCGATATTGCAGTGAACAGCGGAGGGGCCAGGCATAATGCCTGGCCCCTCCGCTGTTCTCTTGGTGCCTTACTTTTTGAGGAACGCGAGCAGGGCGTCGTTGACTTCCGCGGCGTGCGTCCACAGCAGGCCGTGCGGGGCGCCGTCGATCTCGACGTAGTCGGCGCTGGGCAGGGCCTTGGCGAAGAGGCGCCCGGTGGAATCGATGGGCAGGATATTGTCCGCAGTGCCGTGGACTATCAGCGCGGGAACATCGATCCGGGGGATGTCTGCGCGGAAATCCGTGAGCCAGGTGGGCTGGGCCGCGACGGATGCGGTGGCCCCCGAAGCGGCAGCGAGGTTCCAGCTGGCGTTGACGGCTTCCTTGCTCAGGCGCGGCGTGCCCAGGAACGTGTCCGTGTTGTAGAAGTTCTTGAAGAATTCCGTAAAGAACGCGTACCGGTCCGCCGTGACTGCCGACATCAGTCCGTCGAAGACCTCCTGCGGAACGCCGTCCGGGTTGTCGTCCGCCTTCAGGAGGAACGGCTGCAGTGAGCCCAGGAACGCCGCCCGCGCCACCCGCCCGGAACCGTAAGTGCTCAGGTAGCGGGCAACTTCACCGGTACCCATGGAGAAGCCCACCAGGGCGGCGTCGTGGAGTTCCAGCCTGGTCAGGAGCGTGTTGAGGTCCGCGGCGAACGTGTCGTAGTCATAGCCCCCGGCGGGCTTGCTGGATTTGCCGAAACCGCGGCGGTCGTAGGTGATGACACGGTGGCCCGCGTCCAGCAGGGCAGCTGTCTGCTTTTCCCAGGACGATCCGTCCAGCGGGTAGCCGTGGATCAGGACGACCGGCCGGCCGCTCCCATGGTCTTCGTAGTAGAGCTCAATATCGGTGCTGTTCTCGGTTCCAACGGTGACGAATGCCATCTCGGCGGTCCTTTCGAGGCTTCGGAATCAGTTTCCCGGCGCAAGTAACGTCAGCGCCTGGCATCCCCCACTCTAGGCAACGCCCGGCGCGGCTCCAAGGACCGGCTTACTGGGACGGCTGCGGCAGGTCGCAGGCAATCTGCGGGTTGACCCCCATATAGTTCAAGGGTCCTGCGACGATGGTCACCGCCACCGTTCCCGCCTCGGCACAGGAACCGGGGGCTCCGCCGAAGTAACCGCGCTGCCAGGCGGCGACTCCTCCGATGATCAGCCAGATAACAATCAGTGCTCCGAGAAACTTCATGGTGTCCTCCAATGCCCGTGGCCGCCTGTGCGTTCAAGTATGCGCCGCCAACCGGAATCCAGACAGTGCCACCCACCCCGGACGCTCTCTCACTTCCTGCAGGAAAATACCGGTCCCTCTCTCACCTGGTGAGAGAGGGACCGGCAAAAACGCGCATTAAGTGAGAGAGCGTGCCAGGGTTAGCGGCGGCCGCCGAAGCCGCCCCCGCCGCCGGGGCCCTCGGACGCGGTGTACTCGCCGGCCG
>DATCVX010000545.1:0-5195 GCA_036566705.1 Arthrobacter sp.
TGGCGTCGACTGCTGCGAGGAAGTCCTCAGCGGTACCGATGTCGTTAATCGCGACTACGGGGGTACCGGGCTTCTCGGTGGAGGTGATGGTCATGTAGTAGGGGCTCCGTTGTGGATAGTTAGTCGGTCAGGCAAACCACCACGCCCGCGTTATGGAACGCAGGCGCAGATCTCGGCAGCTCACAAGGATCTGCCGGGTCATCCTGATTTTGTGGATTCTAGAAACGCGCACGTAGTACGCGCCCACTTATTCTAGTCGCAGCGGCCAACGGGGGTCAAAGCGCGGGCAGCACATCGGCCAGCCGGGCAAACGTGGTGCCGCCGCCCTGCAGCCGCGGCAGCGCCTGCCGGAAGCCGGCCGCCGTGCCGCTGCCTGGTTTGTTGAAGTGCGCGATGACAATGTCACCCGGTCCTGCGGCAGACAACGCGGACGCGACCGCTGCCGGCGGCAGCGTGGCACCGGCGTCCGCGTTGATGCTGAAGTTCACCGGCAGCATGCCCAGGCGCCGGGTCATCGCGGCGGCCACGTCGTCGTAGTAGGCCGTGCCTGCCCGGAAGAAGCGTGACGGCAACCCTGACGCTTCCAGGAGCACGTCCTGGCACCTCGTCAGCTCGTCATAAGCGTCGGCAACACCGGCGGTGCCGGCGATGCCGTAGGCGGATTTTCCGGAGACCGACAGCGGCCGGTGAAGCCAGCCATGGTTGGCCAGTTCAAAAAGCGGGTCTTCCCCCAGTTCGGCGGCGAGGGCGCGGTTGGCGTGGATCCACCGCGCGTTCACAAAAAGTGTGGCCGGAATGCCGAGCCGCCGCAGCACGGCAAGGAGCTCCTGGTCAACGCCGGATCCGCCGGGGCCGCCGCAGGCGTCCAGGGTGATGACGGCAGGGCGGACGGTTGACCTGGTGACCACGCCCGTGACCGCCAGGCCCCACTCGGTGGGCCGCCTGCCCTCAAACTCCGCCACGAGCTGGGCCTTCGACGGCGGCTGCACAACTGCCGGCGTCGTCGGCACGGGCTGGCTCGGGCCCGGCACATCATCTGCTGGCGCGGCCTGCCCCGGCGCGACTGCCGCAGCCAGGTCCGGTTGTTCATCAGGCCTGGCCGCCTCGCCGGTCCCGATTGCGGTCGGTGCAGCAGCACAGGCCGACACCGCAGCGAAAACGCCCGACGTCAGGCCAAACACAATTGCCCGGCGGCTGGCCAGCCCCGGCGCGGCAATATCCCCCATGGATTTGTCCTTGGATCAGGCAGGAGCCCCTAGAAGTGGGTCAGGCAGTGCGTGGCACGCTCAACCGCAAACATGCCACGAGCCTGGAGCGCCGCGCCCTGCTTGTGTTCGCGGATCCGCCCAGCTGCCGCCAGCGTAACCGGGCAGACCGCACCGAGATAAATTGATGACAGGGCTGAGACGTCCAGGGCCAGGTCAGGCTCTTCCTCCGCTTCAAGGCGTTCGACGGCGGCCTCGCCGCCGCCGACCTCCAGGGCGTAGGTCCCAGCCGTGAGCCCAAGGGGGTCGTGCACCTCCAGGACCAGCCGCCCGTCCACCGGAAAGCGCCGGGCTTCCAGTGCCTTGGGGACATCCAGGATGCGGAGCCAGAGCATGTCCCTGCCGTCCGAGGACTCGATGCACCGCGGATCGGTAAGCGCCCAGGCCAGCGGATCGTCCACCGGTGCCTCGGCCCACGTGACCCGTTCAACGAGGTCGATGGCGCCCAGGAACTGCCAGAGTTCCAGGTACGCCTCGTTGGTGGCAGCCACCAGGTCCACCACTTCGACCGTGTAGGGCTCGGTGTCCCAGCCCAGGAATTTGTAGGAGACGTAGCCGTCCACGGTATTGCCGGGTCCGTAGTGCAGCGCCACCTTGACTGCCGGATCCTCCTTGCCGTCCCGGCCCAGGGATCCCGAGGCCAGCTGGCGGTACCACTCCTGGCGGCCGATCGATCCCGGTGTCATGCGGTGGACGCGTTCAAAGATTTCCGGCGCTACGTCCAGCAGCACTTTGGGGTCAGCGACCTCCACTGCGCCCACAGCCTGGTGGTTCAGCTGGAACCGGGCGGTTGTATCCACTTTCACCGTGCGTTCGAAGCTGGCCACCCCGTAGCCGAACCGTCCGTAAATTGACCCCTCGGAGGCGGTCAGCGCGGCTATCGCCAAGCCGTCGCGCCGGGCCATGTCCAGGTCCTCGGACATCATGCGGCGCAGCAGGCCGCGGCGCCGGTGCGAGGTCCGCACTGTCACGGCGGTGACCATCTGGGTTTCCAGCATCCGGCCGAAGCCGATGTTGAGGGTTTTGCGGAGCGTGCCGAACGTGGCCACCGGGACGTCCGCCGGGAGGGACCCGGGAGCCACGTCCCCGGTCTGGTATGCGCCGGTCAGGACGCGGCGGTCAGCCCGGTACGTCGCCAAAGATTTCGCAACATGCTCCGGCGTCCGGGTGGACTCGTGGAAGCCGAAAGCTACTGCCCTGACCCACTTTTCCGCTTCGGCGTATCCCGGTTCATCCCTGGATACGGCGTAGAAGCGCCTGATTTCATAGTCCCCACTCAGTTCAGCCACACTGCCGAGCCTAACCAATCCATCCTGCCCGTGGCCACAACAACACGCGACTGCGGCCGGGGAGGCGGCTCAAAGCCGCCGCACGGGCTGGCGGAGGATGGTTCTGAGTTTTTCCGGCGCCACCCGGCGGGCGTCGCTGAGGTAGATCTCGTGGTGAGGGCCGGAGAACCCGAAACCGTTGGCGGGCATGAACTCAGAGTGCAGTCGGTGAAGCGTGGGAGCCTCATCGGCGTAGCTGCCGACGTGCAGGATCTGCAGCGAAAGGCCTTCGTCAAGGGTCTCCAGCCGGAGCAGATCCAGCGCCGGAGCCTTCTTCGCCGCGGCCTTCGCGATGCCGTCCTGCACCTGCGCTTCACCAATCCAGTCAGGCTGCGTGATCATCATGGTCCACTTCCAACTGTCTTTCTCGCCCCGGGTGAAGGCGCCAGGATCGTCTGCTGTCCACAGGCCTTCCAGCGGCCCGACGGCGTAGTCCCGGCCGGCGTGCTTGCTGGCGAACTTGACGGCGTAGGACACCGAATACAGGGCTTCCAGCGCGGCCGCGTAGGCGGGGGCAGTCCCGGGGTTGCCCTGCCCGTCCAGCATCAGGTACTTCAGCGGCGGGACGGTGACGAGCTCGAAGTCCCGGGCGCGGGGCGCGTACAGTTCCTTGAACTGTTTCCTGACGTCGTACTTGTCCATAGCGCCCCGCCCGGTTTCCTGTTATCCCGTCCCTTGCTAGTGGCCGGCGTCGTACCAGCTCGGTCCCACGCCGATCTGGACGTCGAGCGGGACGCTCAGGTCCGCGGCGCCCGCCATCTGCTCGGTGACGAGCTTCTCCACCGCTTCCCGCTCGCCGGCGGCCACTTCCAGCACCAGTTCGTCATGGACCTGCAGCAGCATGCGTGACTTCAGGCCCTGGGCCGCGAGTTCGGAGTGCACGCCCAGCATGGCGCGCTTGATGATGTCTGCCGCCGAGCCCTGGATGGGTGAGTTCAGTGCGATGCGCTCCGCGTTCTCGCGCAGCTGGCGGTCTGTGCTGGTGAGGTCGGGGAGGTACCGGCGGCGCCCCTCGATGGTGGCGGTGTAGCCGTCAATCCGTGCCTGGTCCACCACGCCACGGAGGTAGTCGCGGACCGCGCCGAACCGGTCGAAGTAGTCCTTCATCAGGGTCCGGGCCTCGTCGACGGAGATCTCCAGCTGCTTGGAGAGCCCAAAGGAGGTCAGCCCGTAGGCGAGGCCGTAGGACATCGCCTTGACCTTGGACCGCATGGCACTGGTGACCTGGTCGGTGGGGACGTGGAAGATGTTGGAGCCCACAAAGCGGTGGAGGTCCTCGCCTTCCAGGTAGGCCTGGATCAGGCCGGCGTCCCCCGAGAGGTGGGCCATGATGCGCATCTCGATCTGGGAGTAGTCCGCTGACAGCAGGCACTCATAGCCGTCGCTGACCACAAAGATGCCCCGGACGCGCCGGCCCTCCTCGCTGCGGATGGGGATGTTCTGCAGGTTGGGGTTGTTGGAGGAGATCCGGCCAGTCGCGGCCACGTTCTGCGCGTAGGTGGTGTGGATCCGGCCGTCGTCCGTGACGGACTTCTTGAGTGACTCAAGCATCTGCCGCAGTTTCGAGGACTCCCGGTGCGCCATCAGCTGGACCAGGAATTCGTGCCCGGTTTTGTCCAGCAGGTTCTTGAGCGACGCCGCGTCCGTGGTGTAGCCGGACTTGATCTTTTTGGTCTTGGGCAGCTGAAGTTCCTCGAAGAGGACGGTCTGCAGCTGCTTGGGCGACCCGAGGTTGACCTCGTGGCCGATCGCGGCGAACGCGAGTTCCTGGGCGTTGTCGATCACTTTGGCGAGATCCGCGATCTGGTCGTCCATGCGCGGCATGTCGATACCGATGCCCGCGAGTTCCATGTCGGCAAGGACCCGGCTGACGGGCAGCTCCAGGGTGGCCAGCAGGTCCGCGGCCTTTCGTTCGGTCAACTCCGAATCAAAAAAGCGGCTCAGGGCCTGGACCACCGCGGCCACCTGCACCAGGGCGCCGGCAGCGGCGGCGTCGTCGCCGTCGAACGACAGCTCGAGCTGGCCCGCCTTTGCGGTCTCGGACGCGATGCTGATGTTGAGGTGGTGCTGGGCCAGTTCGGCGAGTTCGTAGGTGCGGCGGTCCGGCTGGATGAGGTACCCCGAGATGGACGTGTCATCCACCACCCCTTCAAGGCCGAGGCCGCGGGTGGACAGGGCCTTCAGCGCGGCCTTGTAGCCATGCATGACCTTGGGGGCCTGGCTGTCCCGTAGCCAGCCCGCCAGGACGTTCTCCGCCGCGGCGTCCTGGGCGGCGAGGTCGATGTAGGCGGCGGCGTCGTCACGGACAATGGCCAGCGCTGCGGCGTCTTCTCCGATCCGGCCCGGCACCAGGTCCACGGCGACGGCCGAGCGCTTGCCGGCGCCCGCTGCCAGGAAGGCCTCGAGTTCCGCTGCATCGGCCGGCGTCACGTAGTCCGGGACGTCGATGCTCTCGCGCTCGGCCGGTTCCACGGCGTCGCTGCCATAGAGGGCAAAAAGCCGGGTCCGGATGGTCTTGAATTCCAGTTCGTCGAACAGCTGCTCCAGGGCGGCCTCGTCCGGCCGGGGTTCGGCAAGTTCGTCCAGGGTCACCGGGAGCTCG
>DATCVX010000546.1:0-4012 GCA_036566705.1 Arthrobacter sp.
GGGTTCAGGTACTCCAGCTTGACCAGGACCGTGGCTTTGATGCCGTCCGTCACGTGGTTGAGCTTGATGAGCGGGGTATTGCCGATGAGGTCCAGGATGGACTGGGCGTACTTCATAGGTACAAAGTTACCGTCTCCCCGCCGCCGCCCGGGCTAACCGGCCCTAACCCCCGGCGGGCAGGTTCTCCCACAGGCCCATAACGTTGCCTTCGGTGTCCTTGAAGTAGGCGTAGGACCCCATGCCCGGGATGGTGTCCTTGGGCGCCACCACTGAACCTCCCAGCTGTTCTACCGTTTTCAGCGTGGCGTCGATGTCAGGCACGTCCAGCGTGATGATGGGCGTGGCCAGGGCGCCCTCCCTGCCGATGATGCCGCCATTGATGGCGCCGGGCTCGTTGGGCCGCCCGGTGGCCTCGTCCGTGGGCGTGGTCGTTGCCGTGTTGTAGTTCATCTCCGGCATGGGGCTGACCTTCCAGCCAAAGGCCTCCTTGTAGAAATTGCTCGCCCGCTCCTGGTCGTCCGCGGGGATTTCGAAATGCACCACTCCACCCAATGCGCTCACCTGACTGATCGAAGGGAAGGCGCGGACGCCCCGCGCCACACGATGGAGTCTAGTCCCGGCATCCGCGGCCCGTAAGAGGCCCCGGAACCGGCATTGTCAGCCCACCGTGGGACGATTGCTGTATGACCATCGCAGCTGCACCCGCCAGGCTGGCCGCCGCCGCGGACGCCTCCCTGCGGTGGCATCCGGATGGTCCCTACAGCCTTTCGCAGACCTTGGGAGTGCTCCTGCGCGGCACCGGGGATCCGTCGTTCTCGTCCGGGCCGGACGGGTTCTGGACGGCATTTACGACGCCGGACGGCCCGGTTTCGCTGCGCCTCACCAGTGCCGCTGACGGGGCGGTTGACGCCCAGGCGTGGGGGCCCGGTTCCGCAGCCGGCGTCGCCGGGGTGCCCCGCCTCCTGGGCGCCGGGGACGACTGGTCGGCATTCGACGAGCCGGCCTTCCTTGCCACCCTCCCCCGGATGGTCCGCGAGGCCCGGCGCCGGAACCCGGCCGTCCGGCTGCCCTCCACCGGCCGGATCGTCGATGCCCTGGTGCCCACCATCCTTGAACAGAAGGTCACCGTCATCGAGGCCCGCCGCGGCTACCGGTACCTGATGTACCGCTACGGGTCCGCGGCCCCGGCAGCCGGCAGCGCCGCGCCCGCCGGTCTCCAGGTCCAGCCCACCGCCGAACAATGGTTGCGCATCCCGTCCTGGGAGTGGCACAAGGCCGGTGTTGGCCCGCAGCGTTCCGCAACGGTCATGCGGGCGCTGCGCTCCGCCGTCGCGCTTGAACGGCTTGCCGCGCTGCCGTCCGCCGACGCGGCGGCGAAGATGCAGGTCATCCCCGGTGTCGGTGTGTGGACCGCCGCGGAGGTGGTGCAGCGGACCCACGGCTGCCCGGACTCCATCGCCGTGGGCGACTATCACCTCGCGGCCTACGTGGGCGCGGCGCTGACCGGCAGGCGGACCGATGACGCGGGCATGCTGGCGCTGCTTGAGCCGTGGAAAGGGCACCGACAGCGCGTAGTGAGGATGATCGGCCTGAGCGGGTTCCGCAAACCCACGTTCGGGCCGCGAATGACCATCCAGGACCACCGCGGGCACTGACACTTTTCCGTGGACTGGCGCCTCCGGTGGGTATAGCGTGGCGCCATGGAGCCCGCACCAGAGCCCCGGAATTCCGCATCCTCTGGAGTCCCCCGTGATCCACACAAACAAACTGACCAAAACCTTCACCGTCAAAAAAGAAACCGTGGAGGCCGTCAAGGGCGTAGACATCGACGTTGCGCCCCGCGAACTCGTGGCCTTCCTCGGACCCAACGGCGCCGGCAAGTCCACCACGCTGCGGATGCTGACCACCCTGCTCAGGCCCACGTCCGGCACGGCGACCGTGGCAGGGGTGGACGTCGCGGCGGACCCGGCCGGGGTGCGTGCCCGGATCGGCTACATCGGCCAGGGCAACGGCGGCGGCCACAGCTTCCGGGTGATAGACGAAATGGTGATGCAGGGCCGCTTTTACGGCATGAACACCACGGATGCCGCCGCCAGGGCCCAGGAGCTGCTGAAGTCCCTCGACCTCACCGACCTCGCCAAACGCACCGTCATCAAGCTCTCCGGCGGCCAGCGGCGGCGGATGGACGTGGCCCTGGGCCTGATGCACTCGCCACGGCTACTGTTCCTGGACGAACCTTCCACCGGCATGGACCCGCAGAACCGGGCCAACTTGTGGGAACACATTATGCGGATGCGCGCCGAACACGGGACCACCATCGTCCTGACCACGCACTACATGGACGAGGCCGACCTGATGTCCGAGCGTGTGATCGTGATCGACCACGGCCAGATCATCGCCGATGACACGGCTGCCCGCCTGAAGGCAAACCTCGCCGGCGACCTTCTGGCCGTGGAGGTTGCGGCTGAATCGGCACCCGGCGTGCGCGGGCTGCTCGGCCGGGCCGCCGCGGGCGGTGAGATCAGTGAAAACGTGTACGACGGCGTCGTCCGCTTCCGTCTCCGGCTCACCGAAGGTGCCCGGCTGGCACCGGCCCTGCTGAAGGAAATGCACGACGCCGGCGCCCCCGCCCAGTCGCTGGAGCTGAAACCGCCGACGCTGGACGACGTGTTCCTGGAACTGACCGGCCGCAACCTGCGGGAAGGAGCAGACCGCTGATGAGTGTCCAAAGCCCTCCGGACGTCCTGAGGAAACCCAGCCTCGGCCAGGTCCTGCGCGACACCAAGTACGTGTTCTGGCGCGAAATGCTGCTGCCGCTGCGGGATCCGTTCTCACTGATTTTTTCGCTGATCCAGCCGCTTGTGTTCCTTGGCCTGTTCGGCCCGCTGCTGGGCGCTGCCGTGGGCGCGCCGGCGTTCGGCGGCCAGTCCACCCTGCAGTGGTTCCTGCCCGGCGTGGTGGTGATGATTGCCCTGTTCGGCACGTCCATGACCGGCTCCAACCTCCAGTACGAGCTCATGACAGGCTCGTATGAGCGGATCCTGGCCACGCCGCTGTCCCGTTCCTCGCTGATGATCGGGCGGGCGCTGAAGGAGTGGGCGCCGCTGGTGGTGCAGGGGCTGCTGATCGCCCTGGTGTGCATCCCGTTCGGCTTTGTCTTCTATCCGCTGCACGTGCTGGCCGGGCTGGTCATCCTGGGAATCTTCGGCATCGGCCTCGGCGCGCTGTCCTACGCCCTGGCGCTTGTCTCGCAGAACAAGGAATGGATCTTCTGGGGCGTGCAGCAGACTCTGTTGTTCCCGCTGATGATCCTCTCCGGCATCATGCTGCCCATCGAAGCCGGACCGGCCTGGATGAAAACGGCGAGCCTCTTCAACCCGCTGACCTACCTGGTCAACGCCGAGCGGGAACTGTTCGCCGGCGGCGTCGGGACCGACACGCTCCTGGGCCTGCTCGCCGCATCGGTGACTGCCGCCGTCTGACTGGTGGTTGGCATCCGGGCGATCAACCGCAACATCAGCTGAGCGGATAGTCCTGCCCATCCCATCCACCGCGGCCGTGGCATAGGCTTCTTCAGAAGCTGCAACAGGATATTTGGGGGAACCATGGCAGGGATTTATGGGGCGGACATCGTCCAGCTGCGGGCGCTGAGCAAGCACTTGGGCGCCTCATCGGTCCGGCTCGCGGGCACGAAGAGTACGCTGTCCGGGGACGTGCGCGGTTCCACAGCCTGGAAGGGTGCCGACGCTGACCGCTTCCGCAGTGACTGGGAAGGGACGTACAGCGCCCTGTTGGCCGAAGTAATAGAGGCGCTGGCAGCAGCCGGCAAGGCCGTGGCTGTTCACGCGGAAGAACAAGAGAAGGCCAGCGGCGCGGGCGGCCAAGGCGGCTTTGCCCAAGGCATCGGCAGAGGCGCTGGCGCCTTCGAAAAGCTGCGCGACCGCACAGATCATTCCGTTCCCCGCCACCCAGACCAAGGACAGGCGGACCTCACCGGCGAAGAACTGGAAAA
>DATCVX010000547.1:0-4066 GCA_036566705.1 Arthrobacter sp.
GCTTCCAGCAGAAGTCCGTGTAGCCCACCAGGCCGTCACTGTTGTGGATTGCGTGCTGCAGGATCGGAGGTTCGAAGCCGGCAATATGGATCAGCGAGCGGCTGTACGATTCTCCTGCCGAACCGGACAGCGGATCAGCGAAGGCGATGGCAGCGAGTATTCTCCGCCCAGCGGCCGCTGAGTACTTCGTGCCGATGCCCGCCACCAGCTCATCCGCGGTCAGGGCAGGCAGTCGCAGGGCCCGGTCCGGTTTGAGCACGTGGTCCAGCGGCGCAGCCGCTTCCGCGAAGGGCGTGAACGCCGCAAGATCCAAGACCGTGCGGATGCGGCAGGTGACCAGCAGGCCCTCCCTCCGGACCACCGTGAGTCCCGCTGGATCAGCGAAGTGGCGGACAACTCCGGCGCGGGACCTGCCGCCGTCGTTCTTCAGAGCCAGTGCCTGAACCGGGTGATGCAGGCCAATAGTTGGAATGCCCCACACACTGGCCGCGGAGTGCCTGGCAAACACAGTGGGGCTCTCGAAAGTTTCTGCGGCCGCGCTGACAGTGAGTCTGTACTGTTCCCAGGGCTTCAACGTCTTCCAAGCGGGCCCGTCCGTATAGACGCCGTGCCGGATCCGGACAAGGGTCCCGGACTGCACACGCCTGGCAAGATCCTTCGGGGTCAGCCCGTGCAGGATGCGGTCACGGGCCAATAAAAGCGGCGGCAGGTCGGTCATGTACCGAAGATGCCAGTCCTCGCCACGTCCCGACAGATGCAGATGGCGCCATGTGGACAACTACAGACACGGCTGCTGACGCGCATATTCCCCCGCGACCCGCATGATTTCTGGCGCGCCCGGAATACAGGCCGCGTCCGGAAATATCCGCGTCGAAAAGGGAGAAGCGCGTCACGCAGCCGGCCGCGCGTCGCTAGTGAGCCAGGACTCCCGTGACCGCGGCTGCCATTGCTGCCTTGATGCGGGCGTGCAGGGCCCGGAGGCTGTGCCGGTCGGTCCGGACCTCGACGATGCTGCGGCCCTCGATCGGCAGGGCAAGCGCTTCGGCGAGTGCCGCCGTCGTACTTACCGAGCAGTGCCCGACGCCGTACGCTGCGGCGAGTGCCGCAAGGTCCACCGTGTGCGGGGTGCTGAAGAGTCGCTCGACGGCGTCTCCGTAGGCTCCCGATTCGCGGACGGCCCCGTGCTCGAGCAGGTCGAAGATGGCTCCGCCGGAGTCGTTCAGCACCACGATCCGGAGGTCCGGCGAAACCTCCCCCGAGCCGAGGAGCAGGCCGCCGGCATCGTGGAGGAACGTGACGTCGCCGAGGAGGAGGGTGGTTTCCTGCCGGCCGCCGAGGGCGATTCCGGTGGCGGTGGACGTGGTGCCGTCGATCCCGGAGAGGCCTCGGCTGGCGTAGACCGTGGCGGCCGGTTCGGCGGCGGGCACGCCGGCGAGGTCGACGTCGCGGATGCCGTTGGAGGACCCGAGCACGAGTTGGCCGCGCGAGTGGTTCCACACCTGCGCACCCACGGACGGCCCGGTGGCGGCGGCCTCCCCGGCCAGGACCTGGTCCAATGCATGCTGCGCCGCGGACCCGGCCAGCAGCCAGGCATCCAGCCACGCGGACGGGCCGCGGCCGGCGAAATCGGCGAGGTCGGCGAGGCTTTCCAGCGGCAGTTCGGTCCGCCGTCCCGGCTCATACCAGGCCACGGGAACCGGCTGGTACAGCGCCGACGGCACGTCCGCGCGCGCCAGCAGGGAAGCCACCGGCCGGGACAGGGTGGGCCTGCCGAAGAGCACCACCCGCTCGATCGGCTGCGCGGATTCCGGTCCGAAATGCGAGAGCAGCAGCCGGTACGGCCCCACCGCGTTCGGCCCGAAACGGGCGTTGGAGGATGGCTCGGCCAGCAGCGGCAGGCCGTACGCGCGGGCGAAGGCTTCGGCGACAGGGCCGGCGTCGTGCCCTGCCAGCACCACGGTGCGCCGCTCCGCCAGGTCCGCCGACGCGGGCGGCAGGTTCATGGTGAGCGGGTCGGTGCCGATGCGGAATTTCGGCCGCGCGGCTTCGGTTGGAAGCCTCTCCCCCGGCGCGGGAACCAGGGGGTCACGGAAGGCAAGATTCAGCTGGACTGGCCCGGGGGCGAGGTCGGAAAAAGCCCCGGTGGCGGCGGCCAGCGCCGTCTCGACAGCGCGCAGCGGACTGCTGCCGGCCGCGATGTCGGCGGCGAAGCGGACGTGCTCGCCGAAGAGGTCCAGTTGGATGGTGGTCTGGTTGGCGCCGGTGCCGCGCAGTTCGTCGGGCCGGTCGGCGGAGAGCACCACCAGCGGGACGGCGGCGTGGTTGGCCTCCATCACGGCGGGCATGAGGTTCCCGACGGCGGTGCCCGACGTGGTGAGGACAGCCGCCGGTGAGCCGGTGGACAATGCCAGGCCCAGCGCCGTGAATCCCGCGGATCGTTCGTCGATCCGGACCAGCAGGTCGACCCGCCCGGCCGCTGACGCCTCGGCCAGCGCATAGGCCATCGGAGCCGAGCGGGACCCCGGCGATACAACCACGTACTCGACGCCGCCGTCGATCAGGGCGCCGACGGCGATCCGTGCCGCCTCGATTGAGGTCAGGTCGGGTGCGGCCGGGGGTGGGGAGGCGCCGTCGTCGGAAGCGGGACGGAAGGCAGAGTCGTTCGGCGAAGTCACCAAACCAGTCTGCCACCCTGAAACCCTCTCTCACTTCCTGTCGCTTAAACCCGAACGCTCTATCACTCGACGCCCCGCGCAGGACGGCAGGTGATAGAGCGTTGGCCAAAAACCTGCAGGAAGTGAGAGAGCGTCCTGGAAGGTTAGCCGCGGAAGACCCCCGCGCCCGTACTAAGCGCATAGACTCGGACCAGAAGGAGTATTCACATGGCCAAGGGTCCCACTGTTTACCACGTCGCCGAACGCGCCGGCGTCTCCATTGCAACCGTCTCGTTCACGTTCCGGCAGCCTGAAAAGGTCAAGGCGTCGACCCGCGAACTGGTGCTGGCGGCCGCCGAGGAGCTTGGTTACGTGCCCAGCGCGAGCGCCCGGGGCCTGGCGCGGGGCAGGACCGGGGCTTTGGGCCTGTTCGCCTACGACTACCTCCTGGACCCTTCCGGCGGACCCGGCGACCTGTCGCAGGACGTGGACGCACCGGGTGACCGCGAGGACGGGAACCTCCGCTTGTTCCCCCTGTATGTGGACGAGGTCCAGCGCGGTGTTGAGCTGGAGTGCTGGCGCCGGGGGCAGGCGCTGCTGGTTGGCGGCGGCAACCCGGCGAACAACGAGGCAGTTTTGTCCGATATCGCCGGGAGGGTTGACGGCCTGGCCGTTTTCCCGCGCTCCGTTCCGGTCGAAGCCCTGGCCCGCATATCCCGCCGCATCCCCGTGGTGGAGGTTTCCGAGAGCCAGCGCAACCGCGGCGTGGACCACGTGACAGTTGACAATGCTTCCGGCGCGCGCGCGATCACCGAACACCTGATCAATGTGCACGGACTGACCGATCTGCTGTTCATCGGCGCCGGGCAGTCATCGGACAACGATGAACGGCTCGAGGCCTTCCAAAGTGCCCTCACGGACGCCGGCGCGGCCGTCCACGAGCCCCGGTATCCAGCAGGCAGCGAGCCCGCGGTTGCGGAGATCGTCCGGGCCATCTGCCAGCAGGGCGTCCTCCCACAGGCCTTTGTGTGCGCCACCGACCAGGACGCCCTGGTGGTCATGGATGTGCTGGCCGAGGCCGGCGTTGACGTGCCGAAGCAGGTGGCCGTCACCGGGTTTGACGGCATCGCCGCGGGACGGGTCATCCGGCCGTCGCTGACCACAGTCCGCCAGCCCATGGAACGGATGGGGCGGACCATGGTGGAGCTGCTCCTGGACCGACTGGACCACCCTGACAAGCCCCCGGTGGAGCTCCGCCTCCCGGTCAGCGTGGTGCTGCGCGAAAGCTGCGGCTGCTCACCGGCCTAGGCACAGGAGCATCGCGCGCCGGAGTCCCGGGGCAGCGGTCCGGAAGTAACGCACGACGGCGGGCCGCGGGCACCTGCGGGCGCGGATGTCGCCGGCGGGCGCGG
>DATCVX010000548.1:0-4209 GCA_036566705.1 Arthrobacter sp.
ATCCCGCTTCGCCGCGGCGGCGTTGACATTCTTCGGCCCGAAGTAGCCGTCCACCACCTGCGCCACAAGGTCCTTCGCGGGGGCGGTCGAGAATCCGCCGTTCTCGGTGTCATTCCATTGCATGGGCGACCGCACGGCCGAGCGGCCCTTCGCCGAGAGATCCTCGCCCATGCCGATCTCCTCGCCGTAGAAGAGCACCGGGGTTCCGGGCAGCGCGAACATCAGCGAGTAGACCATGCGGATCCTGGCGGGGTCGCCGTTGAGCATGGTGGGCAGCCGGCGGCGCAGGCCCCGGCCGTACATCTGCATGTCCTCGTCCGGTCCGAACGCGGCAAAAACCTCCTCGCGCTCGGCATCGCTGAGCTTGTCCAGGGTCAGCTCGTCGTGGTTGCGGACGAACATAGCCCACTGGTTGTCCGGGTGGATCTGCGGACGCGAACTGAGCGACCTGGCCAGCGGCCGGGCGTCCTCGCGGGCGAGGGACAAGTACAGGTTCTGCATGGACAGGAAGTCGAACTGCATGTTCAGCTCGTTTCCCGTCTTCCCGCCGAAATACTTCAGCTGGTCCTTGTACGGGACGTTGACCTCGCCCAGCAGCAGGCCGCTGCCGTTGCGGCGGTTCAGGAAGCTGCGCAGTGCACTCAGGTAGTCGTGCGGATCGACCTTGGCCGCGTCTTCCTGGGACGTGCCCTGCAGCTCCAGGAAGAACGGGACCGCGTCCAGCCGGAAGCCGTCCAGTCCCAGCTGCAGCCAGAACCCCATGGACTTCGCGATCTCGTCCCGCACCAGCGGGTTCGCCACATTCAGGTCCGGCTGGTGCTTCGCGAACATGTGCAGGTACCACTCGCCGGTGGCCTTGTCCTGGGTCCAGATGGACGTCTCCTCACCGGGGAACACCACCTGCTCCGAGGTGTCCGGGGGTGTGTCCTTGCGCCAGACGTAGTAGTCGCGGAACGGGTTGTCCACCGACTTGCGGGACTCCACGAACCAGGGGTGCTTGTCAGAGGTGTGGTTGAGGACGAAGTCCGCGATCACGCGCATCCCCCGGTCCTTGGCGGTCCGGATGAACTCCACCACGTCGCCCAGGTTTCCCAGCCGCCGGTCCACGCTGTACAGGTCCGTGACGTCATAGCCGTCGTCCCGGTCCGGGGTGGGGTAGAACGGCATCAGCCAGATGCAGGTCACGCCCAGGGCCGCCAGGTAGTCCACGCGCTGGATCAGGCCGCCGAAGTCCCCGGTGCCGTCGCCGTCGTCGTCGAAGAACGTCTCCGGGTCCAGGCAGTAGATGACGGCGTTCTTCCACCAGAGGTCCGAGGTCTCCGCAATCCTCACAGTGTGGCCTCCTTCACGCGTGCGTCCGGAACAGTCGCCGGGCGCAGCCGGGGCAGCACGTCAGCGCCGAACGCCTCGATGAACGGGGCCTGGTCCTGCCCCACAAAGTGCAGGTACAGCTCGTCGAAGCCCAGGGCCGCGTACCCTGCCAGCCACTCGGCGTGCCGGTCCAGGCTGGCGGAGATGTTCACCGATTTCCGGACCTGGTCCTCGCCCACGTGGCCGCTGACGCCGTCGAAATGGGCCGCGGTGGGCAGGTCCCAGGGCACCGGAGGGGCGAAGGTGTTGGTCCGCCACTGGTCCAGCGCCGTGGCCACGGCATCCTCCTCGCGCGGCGCCCAGGACAGATGCACCTGCAGGATGGCGTGGCCCTGGCCGCCGTTGTCCCGGTACGCGGCCAGCATGTGCTTCAGCTTGTCCGGCGGCTGGTTGACCGTCACCAGGCCGTCCGCCCACGCGGCGGATCGGCGGGCGGTGTCCACGCTGATGGCCGGGGCGATCAGCGGGGGAGGGGGTTCCGGCACGTCCCAGATCCGGGCCTGCTCAACTGTCACCAGGCCGTGGTGGGTGACCTCCTCGCCGCGGTGCAGGCGGCGGATGATGTCCACGCACTCCTCAAGCCGCCGCTGCCGTGTTTCCTTGGGCGGCCAGGCGTCGCCTGTGATGTGCTCGTTCATGTTTTCGCCGCTGCCCGGCGCCAGCCAGAACCGGCCCGGGAACATGCCGGCCAGGGTGGCGGAGGCGTGGGCGGTGATGGCCGGGTGGTAGCGCTGTCCCGGGGCCGTCACCACACCGAAGCGGAGGCTGGTGGTGGCCAGTGCGGCGCCCAGCCAGGACCAGGCGAAACCGGAATGTCCCTGCCGGGCGGACCACGGTTCAATGTGGTCCGAGCACATGGCGGCGTCAAAACCCGCCTGTTCGGCGTGCTGGACGTCCTTGAGGAGCTGTGCGGGACTGATCTGTTCATGCGAGGCGTGAAAGCCGACGGTGACCATCGTTAAGGTCTACAGGCCAGCGGTGTACGGTGTCGAGGCCTTTCAGCCGGGCTCTGGCTGATCCAGGCCCTACCGCCGGCGCGGCCGCCGGGCAAGAATGGGGCCTATGAAACTTCCCGTGATGCCGCCCGTTTCGCCGATGCTCGCCAAGGCTGTCAGCGGAATGCCGGCCGGTGCCCTGAGCTATGAGCCCAAGTGGGACGGTTTCCGCTCCATCATCTTCCGCGACGGCGACGAGGTGGAGATCGGCAGCCGCAACGAGAAACCCATGACCCGGTACTTCCCGGAAGTGGTTGAAGCGCTGAAGGCGAACCTGCCGCCGCGGTGTGTGCTGGACGGCGAGATTGTCCTGGTGGGCCGGTCCGGGGACCGGCTGGACTTCGACGCCCTGCAGCAGCGCATCCATCCTGCGGCCAGCCGGGTGAAGCTGCTGGCGGAGCAGACGCCGGCGAAGTTTGTGGCGTTTGACCTGCTGGCCCTCGGGGACGAGGACTACACCGGCCGGCCCTTTTCCGAACGGCGGGCCGCGCTGGAAAAGGCGCTCGCCGGCAGCCAGGCACCGGTCCACCTCACGGCCGCAACCCAGGACAAGGCGGTCGCCGAGCAGTGGTTCCGGCAGTTTGAGGGCGCCGGCCTGGACGGGATCGTGGCCAAACCGCTGGATGGCTCCTACCAGCCGGACAAGCGCGTGATGTTCAAGGTCAAGCACGAACGCACCGCCGACTGTGTGGTGGCCGGTTACCGCGTGCACAAGAGCGGCCCGGACGCGATCGGCTCGCTCCTGCTCGGCCTGTACAAGGACGACGGCGGCCTGGCCAGCGTTGGCGTGATCGGGGCCTTCCCGATGAAGCGCCGGCAGGAACTGTTTGCCGAACTGCAGCAGCTGGTCACCGACTTCGACGGGCACCCGTGGGCGTGGGCCAAGCAGGAGGAAGGCGACCGGACGCCGCGGAACGCCGAAGGCAGCCGCTGGAGCGCCGGAAAGGATCTGTCCTTCGTGCCGTTGCGGCCGGAGCTGGTGGTGGAGGTCAGGTACGACCACATGGAGGGCGACCGCTTCCGCCACACCGCCCAGTTCAACCGCTGGCGGCCGGACCGGGACCCGGAATCATGCACCTACGAGCAGCTGGAGGAGCCGGTGAACTTCGACCTGGCTTCCGTGCTAGAGACCGGACGGCCCTAGCAACCCGGCCGGCCGCCGTCGTGCTTTTTGGGTTGCTGCCGGAATAGCCCATTTTTCACCGCGAAAGCCCGCCATTAGGTGCAATGGCGGGCTTTCCGGTCCCAAAACCGGGCTGGTGCGTTACTTCAGGCCGAGCTGCTTGGTGGGGACCTTGAAGGTTTCCTTGGCCGTCAGCGCGGAGATGGCCGCGATGGAGCAGATGATGGCGGTGAAGATGCTGATCTGGACCCAGCCGCCGGGCTTGATGCCGCCCATGGCTGCCACGATGGCCGGGGCGAAGCCTGCCATCAGGAAGCCCAACTGCGTGCCGATGGCCAGGCCGGAGAAGCGGACCTTGGTGCTGAACATCTCGGCGTAGAAGGACGGCCAGACCGCGTTGGAGGCCGCGTAGCCGAAGGAGAAGAAGCCAATGGCTGCGAGGAACATCAGCGGGATGCTGCCGGATTCCAGGCTGAGCAGGAACACTGGCGTCAGGATGGCGCTGGCCACGGCACCGTAGATGAAGACCGGCTTGCGGCCGATCCGGTCCGCGAGCTTGCCGAACAGCGGCTGGGTGCCCAGAGCCACGAGGTTGGCGCCGACCACGAGCCAGAGCGTGGTGGTGCCGTCAACACCCGCGACGGTCTTGGCGTAGCTGATGGCGAGGGTTCCGAACACAGTGGAGACGGCGGCGATAAAGGCACAGCAGACCACGCGGAG
>DATCVX010000549.1:0-7206 GCA_036566705.1 Arthrobacter sp.
CGCGAACGTGGACACCTTCCGCCTCGAGGAAAACGAAGCCCGGGAATACGTCCTGGACAACCTGGCTGAGCTCGTGGTCAAGCCGGTGGACGGCTCCGGCGGCAAAGGCCTAGTAATCGGGCCGGACGCCTCCAACGATGAACTCGAAGCCCTGCGTCAGCGCGTCATCGCGGACCCCCGCGGCTGGATCGCGCAGCCGGTGCTGCAGCTTTCCACTGTTCCCACGCTGAGCGGCGACAAGTTTGGCCCGCGCCACGTGGACCTTCGTCCCTTCGCAGTCAACGACGGCGACGACGTCTGGGTCCTCCCGGGCGGACTCACCCGGGTGGCGCTCAAGGAGGGTTCACTGATCGTGAATTCCAGCCAGGGCGGCGGCTCCAAGGACACCTGGGTGCTGGCGGACTCGCCCCAGGTTCCGGTGGAAACCATTCCCCGGCCGTCGATTGCCATCCGCGAACGCGTCTCCGTCTGGCCCGTGGAAAGCAACTGGCGCGACCGCCAGTCGGAGCAGCAGCAGTGATCCGGGACCATATCCCGGCAGTAATTTCCCATCAGATTCCGGACGCGCAGGAGGTAGCCACGAATGCTTAGCCGTATTGCTGAGTCCCTTTTTTGGATCGGCAGGTATGTGGAGCGTGCCGACGGCACGGCCCGCATCCTGGACGTGCACCTGGAGCGCCTGAACCACCTGCCCATGGAGGAGCGGCGCAGCGTCGCCCAGGAACTCCTGGCGGTCATGGGCGCCCGGCCGCAGAGTGAGGACTTCGGCCTGCCCGAACTGCTCCACGCCCTGGCGTACGACAAAACCAGTGCCACCTCGATTGCCGGGTCCCTGGGCGCTGCCCGGGAGAACGCCCGGCGCGCCCGGGAGACCGTGTCCTCGGGCCTGTGGGAGAGCCTCAACACCACCTACTACGGACTGAGCCAGCACCGCAAGGACGTGGTGGGCACGTACCGTTTCTGCAACTGGACGCTGGAACGAACCGCGATGGTCAGCGGCCTCGCCGACACCACCGTGAGCCACGACGAAAGCTGGCTGTTCCTGGTGCTGGGCCGTTCCCTCGAACGCGCCGACATGACAGCCCGCATGCTCTCCACCCGGGATGTCCTCTCCGCAGGCATGTCCTGGGTGAACATGCTCCGGTGCGCCGGAGCCTACGAATCCTTCCTGCGGACCCGGCGGGCAGCCTTCGGCGACCAGCACGCTGCCGAGTTCCTCCTGCTGGACAGGCTGTTCCCGCGCTCCATCGTGTACGCCCTGCGCGACGCCGACGAGTGCCTGGCCAAGCTTGATCCGTCCGCCCAGCGGGTGGGCTTCATCAACGACGCCCGCCGGATCGTGGGCCAGGCGCGCACCTTCCTGGAGTTCCACCGCACGGACGACCTCATGTCGGAACTGCCGGAGCACATGGAACGCGTGCAGAAGGCCGTTTCGCAGGCGTCGGACGCCATTTCCCGTAAGTACTTCAATCAGGCGGACGAACTGGCCTGGGTGGGAGAAGTTTCATGACCCGGCTGAGCATCATCCACAAGACCGCCTACAAGTACAACAAGCGCGTCACCTTGTCCTACAACGAGGCGCGCATGACCCCGCTGACCGACCCCCAGCAGGTGGTCCTCGAGTCGGTACTCAAAGTCTCGCCGTCGCAGGCGGCCGTGAGCAGCTATCGCGACTACTGGGGCACCCGCGTGACGGCCTTCGATATGCAGATGCCCCACGACCACCTCGAAGTCATCTCGAACATCACCGTGGAAGTCCACCGGGCGGAAAAGATCCCCTCGGAAACCGATATCGCCGGCTGGGACGTCCTGTCGTCAGCCGAAACCCTGAATACCTTTAGTGATTGGCTGCCGCAGTCCCAGCTGAGTGGTCCGGGCGAGGAAGTCCTGGGGATCATCCCCGGAGTGGTCGAGGGCAAAAACCCGCATGAGGCCGCCATGGCCGTCTTCGAATGGATGCGCGGCGAAATGACCTATATGTCCGGCTCCACTGCAGTGACCACCAACGCCGAAGAAGCGTGGGGGCAGCGGCAGGGCGTCTGCCAGGACCTGGCGCACCTGGCCATCGGGGCCCTCCGCAGCTGCGGAATCCCTGCCCGCTATGTGTCCGGCTACCTCCACCCGCGTTCGACGGCGGACATCGGCGAGACGGTGGCCGGCCAGTCCCACGCGTGGCTGGAGTGGTGGGACGGCCAGTGGCGGAGCTGGGATCCCACCAACCACAAACCGGCCGGCGACTATCACGTCACCGTCGCCCGTGGCCGGGACTACCGCGACGTACCGCCGCTGAAAGGCATCCTCTCCGGCGGCGGCGGCTCCGCGCTGAGCGTCAGCGTCGAGATCACGCGACTCGCATGACAGCAGAAGGGGCAGGGCCGGCGGCCCTGCCCTTCTGCCTGAGCGTTTACTCCTCAGCTGTCTTGACCGCACCGCTCAGCTGTGTCCACCAGGTCAGGGGGGCCGTGACCTTGAAACGCCGGCCCGTGATCGAATCCGGGCTTACCCTGACAAACACGTCCTTCTTACCTGCCTGCCAAGGGAACAGGTACAGGGCGGCTGTGTCGAGAATCTGCTCGGTTCCCTTGACCGCGGCCGCGGACCCTTTCACCACAACGCTCCAGGCAAGCCCAGTGGTGGCATCCACGCCGTCTGCTTCCACGGCCACGTGTTCGCCGCCGGTCGCAGCGGCCAGCTTCGTACCTTGACCGGTTCTAAACACCACTGTTCCGCGGTCCACCGTGTAGTTGATGGGGAAGATATCCGGGCGGCCGTCTGCAAGGACCGCCAGCCTGCCCACGGAGACTGTCCGCAACAGAGCCCAGCACTCGTGGTTTTCCAGGTTCTCCACTTCGGGAGTTACATCGCTACTCATGCCGTGAGCATACGCCGGAGTCCGCGGCCGGGACAGTCGGCGGCTCGGGCGTGACCGGTCCTGGGCCCCGGGACAGGGACTACCAGGGGCTGGGCTTGTAGTCCTTTAGGAAGACGCCGTACTGGTCCTCGCCCTTCTCGCCCATCACAATGGGGTCGTAGACGCGTGCGGCACCGTCCACCAGGTCCAGCGGAGCGTGGAAGCCTTCCTCCATGAGCCGGACCTTCGTGAAGTGCGGGCGCTCATCGGTGATCCAGCCGGTGTCCACTGCGGTCATCAGGATGCCGTCCGTGTCCAGCATTTCCTGGGCGCTGGTCCGGGTCATCATGTTCAGGGCCGCTTTGGCCATGTTGGTGTGCGGGTGCCCCGGGCCCTTGTAAGCGCGGGAGAACTGGCCTTCCATGGCGGAGACGTTGACGATGTACTTCCGGTGCGCCGTGGACCGCTTCATGGCATCGCGCAGCCGGCTCACCAGCAGGAACGGGGCCGTCACGTTGCACAGCTGCACCTCAAGCATTTCCAGGGGATCCACCTCGTCCACTACCTGGGTCCAGCTGTTGATGGTGGCCAGGTCGGGGACGAGACCGCCGGCGTCGATCGCTGTCCCGGAGGCGATGCGCTCCAGCGAGGCAGAGCCTGTGGACAGCGCCAGCGATGTGATGGCATCCCCGGCCAGGACAGGGTGGTCGGTGACGCTGCTCGCCAGGGCGAGCGGGTGCTTGTCGTGCGCATGGCCGAAGGTCAGCAGCACCGGACCGCCGTTGGCCGCCTCCAGCGCGGCGGGCAACGGTTCATCCTCGGCGTCCACCAGCGGCTTGTAGGCATTGCCCGAGCGGCGGACGGTTTGCGCCGCATTGTTGATGATGATGTCGAGCGGACCTGCTGCGCTCAGTGAATCCGTCAGTGCCATGACCTGGGACGGGTCGCGGAGGTCGATGCCCACGATCTGGAGCCGGTGCAGCCAGTCACCGCTGTCCTCCATGGCCGCGAAGCGGCGCGCCGCATCCTTGGGGAACCGCGTGGTGATGGTGGTGTGCGCCCCATCGCGCAGGAGGCGCAGAGCAATGTACATGCCGATTTTCGCGCGCCCGCCGGTGAGCAGGGCCCGGCGGCCGGTGAGGTCCGTGCGGGCATCGCGTTTGCCGTGGCTGAAGGCGGCACATTCGGGGCACAGCTGGTGGTAGAAGGCATCCACCTGGGTGTAGTGCTGCTTGCAGATGTAGCACGGGCGGGAGCGGATGAGGTGCCCGGCGATGTCTCCCGTGGCCGAGGTGGCCAGCTTGTTGCCCCGGGTTTCGTCATCGATGCGGTCCGGCGCCGCCGTGGCCGTCTGGGCAAGGACTGCCCGGTCTGCTTCGGAGATGAGGTCCCGCTTGGTCACACGCCGGTGCCGCTTGACGGCTTTGAACATTTTCCCGGTAGCGCGCCGGACGGAGACGTAGTCCGGGTGCTCCTCGTCATAGGCGTGGATGGTGTTTAAAACCTTGAGGCAGGCCTGGATTTCCTCAGGCGTCAGATCGGGGGAGCTCATTGTACCGATTTTACAGCCTGTGGAGATCCGGCCTGCCCGGACGGAATTATGCGTACTGCTAGGTGCGGCTTGCCTCGGAGGCCTTGGCTACGCCGGCGTGCACCTCTGCCACCTGCTCCACGGATTCACGCAGTTCAGGGTAGTTGGCCGTTGCCGCCTTAACGGCGTTCGGAACGAGGTGCAGGTTCCTGGCGGCGAGGGCACGTTCCTCCTCGCCCGGCTCAGGTACGTTCTGTCCCTTGGACAGGACGGTGATCCCTGACTCGGTCACCTTGAAGCCGCGGGCCCGGTCCAGGTCCGGGTCCAGCCCGATCGCTGCACCGGCGGGTACCTTGACGTTTTTGTCGATGATGGCCCGGTTCACCACGGCCCCTTCGCCGATGTTCACCTTGTCCATCAGGACCGAGTCGATGACCCGGCTGCCGGTCCCCACAAAAACGTCGTTGGACAGGACAGAGCCTTCCACCACACCGCCGGAGATCACCACGCCGCTGGAGACGATCGAGTCCAGCGCGGTGCCCACGGTGTCCTTCTCGCCGCGGACGAACTTGGCCGGCGGTGAGATGCTCTGGCGCGTGTAGATAGGCCACGCGGAGTTGTACAGGTTGAACACGGGCAACGGCGAAATGAGGTCCATATGCGCGTCGTAGAACGAGTCGATGGTGCCGACGTCGCGCCAGTACGTGCGGTCACGCTCGGTGGAACCGGGGATGTCGTTGAGGGTGAAGTCGTAAACGCCGGCCTGGCCCTGGTTGACGAAGTAGGGAATGATGTCGCCGCCCATGTCGTGCTTGGTGTCCAGGCGCTCCGCGTCCACGTGGAGTGCGGCCACCAGGGCGTCGGCGTCGAAGACGTAGTTGCCCATTGATGCGAGGAACTGGGTGGGGTCAGCGGCCAGGCCGGGCGTCGTTGCCGGCTTCTCCACGAACGCGGCAATTTTCTGCGCGTCGTTCTGGTCCACTTCGATCACGCCGAACTGGTTGGCCATGCTCAGCGGCTGCCGAACGGCCGCGACGGTGGCTTTGGCGCCGCTCAGGACGTGCTGCTCCACCATCTGCGCAAAGTCCATGCGGTAAACGTGGTCGGCGCCGACCACCACCACGATGTCGGGGTTGGCGTCGTGGATCAGGTTCAGGGACTGGTAGATGGCGTTGGCGCTGCCCAGGAACCAGCTCTTGCCCACACGCTGCTGGGCGGGGACGGACGCGACGTAGTTCCCGAGCTGGGTGGACATGCGCCACGTTTCGGAGATGTGTCGGTCCAGGCTGTGCGACTTGTACTGCGTCAGCACCACGATCTGGAGGTAACGGGAATTCACCAGGTTCGACAGCGCAAAGTCGATGAGCCGGTAACTGCCGGCAAAGGGCACGCCCGGTTTAGCACGGTCCGCCGTCAATGGCATCAACCTGTTTCCCTCGCCGCCTGCGAGGACAATGGCCAGGACTCTTTTGTTCAACGGCATAATGGTCGCTCCTGTACGCCTTCGTAACTCCCCAAACAGTCCGGCATGCCCGGACCCCTTCACACTAGAACAGATAAGCCGGAAGGACTACCTTGGGTAGCGTGCGAATAGACATTGTGACTAAAGAGTTCCCGCCCGAGATCTACGGAGGCGCCGGAGTCCACGTGGCCGAATTGAGCAGGGTGCTTAGTAAGCACGTTGACCTGCAGGTTCGTGCTTTTGGTGCCCCACGCGACGCCGACTACCATGGCGCCGGGGTGACTTCGTATTCCGTGCCCGAGGATCTGGGCTCGGCCAACGCGGCCGTCCAGACGCTGGGGGTCGATCTCCGGATCGTGCCGGACATCGAGGGCGCCGACCTTGTCCATTCGCACACCTGGTATGCCAACATGGCCGGACACCTGGCGTCCCTTCTGCACGGCATCCCGCACGTGCTCAGCGCGCACAGCCTCGAACCGCTGCGGCCATGGAAGGCCGAGCAGCTCGGCGGCGGCTACGCCCTGTCCTCGTGGGTGGAGAAGACCGCCTACGAAGCCGCGGCCGCGATCATCGCCGTTTCTGAAGGCATGCGCCAGGACATCCTGCGCAGCTACCCCGACGTGGATCCGGCGAAGGTCCGCGTGGTCCACAACGGTATAGACGTCGAGCTGTGGCACCGCGACGAGGGTGACGACGCCATCAGGGCACTCGGGATCGACCCGGACAAACCCAGCGTGGTCTTCGTTGGACGCAACACGCGCCAGAAGGGCGTTCCGTACCTGCTGCGCGCCGCTGCCAAACTGCCGGCCGATGTCCAACTGGTCCTCTGCCTCGGAGCAGCGGACACCCCTGAGCTCGCCGCCGAGACGGCCCGCCTCATCGAGCAACTCCAGGGCCAGCGGACGGGCGTGGTCCTGATCGAACGGATGCTGCCGCGTAACGAACTCATCCAGGTCCTCAGCCACGCCACCGCGTTCGCCTGCCCCTCCATCTACGAACCTCTCGGCATTGTGAACCTGGAAGCCATGGCTTGCGGCGCTGCCGTGGTGGCCAGTGCCACCGGCGGCATACCGGAAGTTGTCCAGCACGGCGAAACCGGGCTGCTGGTGGATCTTGAACAGGTCACCGACGGCACTGGAACACCGCTGGATCCGGAGAAGTTCGTCACCGAATTCGCCGCAGCCCTGACCGAAGTCGTCTCAGACCCGGAGCGTGCCCGTGCCATGGGCCAGGCAGGCCGCCGCCGCGCCGAAGAGCACTTCTCCTGGGAATCCATTACAGAAACAACCCTCGACGTGTACCGCTCAGTCCTCGCCTGAGGCTGGTGATATCTAACGACGGCGCCGCTCCCCACGTGAGGGG
>DATCVX010000550.1:0-5636 GCA_036566705.1 Arthrobacter sp.
CCGGCCGGTACGGCTACGACATGGCCTGCGCTGCCAAAACCACCGTCAACGCCCAGGCCTACTCGGCCCTCATCTCCACGGCTCGGCTGTGCAGCCTCGCCGGCCAGGAGGACGCAGCCGTCCGGTATGCCGGTCATGCCGGGGCACTCGCGGAAGCCATCCGCACCCGCCTGCGCGTGGACGGCGTGATGGTGGACGGCCTGCACGCCGACGGCACCGCCAGCAACCACGCGTCCCAGCACGCCACCTCCTTCCCGCTTTCCCTCGGCATCACCGATCCGGCGTACGCGGCGGCTGATGCCGGGCGGATCGCCGGCCAGGGCATGCGGCAGGGACCCATGACCGTGCACCGGCTGGTCCGCGCGCTGCTGGCCGAGGGCCTGACGGACGCCGTGCTGGACCTGCTCACGTCGGCGGACCAGCCGGGCTGGGCGCGGCTCCTCGAGTCCGGCGCCAGCTTCACCTGGGAAGCATGGGAACTGGTGGAAGGAACGGACTACAGCCAGTCCCACGCCTGGTCCGCCTCCGTGGTGAAGGAAATCCTGGAGTCCCTGCTCGGCGTGCGCGTGACTGTTCCGGGAGGCAGCGAGCTGCTGATCGAAACGCCGGTGTGCCGGCTGGAGCATGCCAAGGGTAACCTCCCGCTGCCCAACGGCAGCGTAGCGGTCAGCTGGCGGCGGACGGACGCGGGAACGCAGCTGGAATGCACGGTTCCGGCCGGCGTCACCGCAACGGTCCGGATGCCCGCCGGCACTTACGGAATCCAAGGGCCGACGGCGGGACCCGCCGTCGTGCGTTCACACGACTTCAGGATCCACGCAGGTACCTGGACCTTCACGCCGTCAGACGAATCCTGACAGGGACCCAATCCCCCAAGTAGGTAGTTATTAGGTTCCATAACGACACTTACGGCGACTTAGTTGGGGTGGGGGCACCAAAGGCAAACGAACGCCGGATGCAGTTCGCATCCGGCGTCGCTTCTTAGTTGGAAGACGTTCTTAATTCGAAGCCGTTCCTAGAGCAGCGCGCTCTTTGCCTCGTCCATGGCCTTCTTGGCGGCCTCGGCCGGGGACATGCGGTCGAAGTGGATCTCAAGGGCATAGCGGCCGATCACTTCCACCACTGCGCTGGAGCCCGCCGGCGGGACCGGAACGGCGTCGCCGAGTTCGCTGCTGATTTCGTCAATGAACTTCGCCGTCGCGGCGTCGGCCGGGCTCAGCTTGTCCGCAATGGCTGAGCGGACCTCCGAGTTCGCTGGGATGCCGCGGTCTGCCAGTCCGATTTTGCCGGCCTCGACGTTGTTGGCCAGGAAGTCGATGAACTTCTGGGCCTCGGCCGGGTGCTTCGTCCGGGAACTGGCGGACCAGAACATGGAGGACTTGTAATACTGCTCGGCGTCAGCCGCGCTGCCGTCAGTGCTCGGCGGGCGGTGGATCTCCAGCGCCTGGCCGGAGGCCTTGCTCAGGGCACCGAGCTGGTTGGACCAGTACCAGGCCATGGCGTAACGGTTGGTGGAGAGTCCCTGCTGGTCGACCGAGGCTGTGGCATCCTCGGTGGTCACCGATGCCGGCGGGACTGCCTTGGAGTCCCGCATTTGTGCCTGGTACTCGTACCAGCCCCTGAGGTCGTTTTCGTCGAAGCCCAGTTTCCCGTCCCCGGTGAACAACGTCTTGCCGTTCTGGCGGAGCCAGAGGTTGGTGGCAGCGTCGCCGGTGACTGCGCCGGTGCCGTACACGCCGTCGGCACTAGCCGCCGTGATGGCGGCCGCCGTCTTGTTGTAGTCCGCCCAGGTCCACGCGGAGTCATCGGGGATGCTGACCCCGCTGGCCGCCACAAGGGCCGGGTTGACCAGCACCACCTGGGCGTTAATGCCGCCGGTGACAGCAAATTGCTCACCCTCAACCTTGCCGGCGTCGGCCACAGCCTGCTCGAACTTGGAAAGGTCCACGTCCTTGAGCTCAAGCAGCGCGCCCCGCCCGGCGTACTCGCCCAGGTAGGCAGCATCCATCTGGATGACGTCCGGGGCGTCCTGGGAGGCGACCTGGGTGGCCAGCTTGTCCCAGTAGCCGGACCAGTCACCGTATTCCCCCTCGATCTTAATGTTGGGATTCTCGGCTTCGAAGGCGTCGATCAGTTGCTGCGTCATCTTGTGCCGCACATCGGAGCCCCACCAGCTGAAGCGAAGGGTGACAGGCCCGTCGGAGGCGGAAGGCGATCCACCGCCGCAGCCGGTCAGGGCCATTGCAAGGACGGCTAAGACAGCCGCCGTTTTAGGGAGAGTGGATTTTCGGGCGCGAAAAAGCATTCGGTGTCCTTTGGTCTCACAGTGGAAACGGCTAGCAAGAAACCGCTTTCTCATACCTTAGGTGTGAGCCACCCCACACGTCAACAACGCACACAAAGTTACTTTTGCTCACAGGTGCGATCAGCCGGCGTTGCGCCGTGAGGTTCTCCACAGCAGGAAACCGATGATCAGTGCCGAGAGCATCCCCAGGGCGCCGGTGACCACCAGCCCGGTCCGGACGCCGAACTGTTCCGTCAGCCAGCCTGCCAGCAGGCCGCCCAGGGCATGCCCGCCAAGAAGCAGCGGCAAGTACAGCGCCATGACCCTGCCACGGACGTCCGGCCCGGCCTCCAGCTGGACGGCGGTGGCGGCACTGGTCAGGAAGAGCAGCGTCATCAGTCCCACCACCACCAGCATCACGGTAAATGAGGGCAGGTTCGGCATCAGCGCCGCCACGAGCTGGGCAAGGCCAAAAAGGCCCGCCGCGGCCACGATCCCCTTCCGGCCAAGTGTCCGCAGGCGGGCAGCAAGCAAGGCACCGGCCAGGGCGCCGACAGCGCTGACCGTGTTGAACATGCCAAATCCGGCAACGCCGTTATGCCAGACACGTTCGGCGAACGCCGCCAGCACCACGGGGCCGTTCATGCCGAACGCCCCCAGCAGCCCGGCCAGGGCAATCACCAGGAGCAGCGACGGCCGGTCCCGCACATACCGGAACCCGGCCAGGAGCTGGCCCCGTCCCCGGACTGCCGGCGCATTCGCGTGCAGGAGCGCGGGCCGGATGCCTGCGATCATGCCCAGCACGAGGAGGCCAAGGAAGGCGTTGGCTGCGAAAGCGGCCGCGGAGCCGGCATGGGCGATGACCACTCCGCCCAGGGCAGGCCCGGCCATGGCGCCGAGCTGGCCAATGGCGTTGTTGAGGCCGATGGCCGGCCGGAGACCGGCGTCGCCCACCACTTCATTAACAAAGACCTGGCGGGCGGGGCCGTCGATGGCGGAGGTGATCCCCAGCGCCATGCAGCTGGCGTAGACAATCCACACGGTGATCCCGCCGGAGGCGTCCCATGCCGCGAGGCCCCCGGCAAGGAGGACGATCACGGACTGGCAGACCATCATGACGCTGCGCTTGGGGAAGATGTCCACCAGCAGGCCGCTGAGCGGGCCCACGATCAGCATGGGGAGGAACTGCAGGGCCACCGCGACGCCTACTGCAGCCGGGCTCCCGGTCAGCTGGAGCACCAGCCAGTCCTGGGCCAGGCGCTGCATCCAGACGCCCATACTGCCCGCCAAGGTCATTCCCATGTACAGGCGGTAGTTGTGCTGCGTCAGCGGGTAGTACCAGCGGACCGGGCCTTTGGGGGTGTGGAGGGACTCTGCGGACTGGGGGCGGTCGGAAGACACGTCGGGCTCAACTCGGTAGTAACGGGGATTTGCAGAGAACTTTGAAGCGCGGTTTCCCCGGCGGGGACTTTCCTAGGCGCGGGTGGAGCGCATTTTGACTGAAGCCGCGGCCAGGATCAGCATGCCGGGAACCACCACAAAGAGCGCCACAAGCATCCAGACGAAGACGACGGCCGCGAACAGTGCCGTGACCAGGAGGAGGGAGCCGGTCCAGTCGCGCAGTGCCAGTGTTTTGCCGGTTTCGAGGGCGGAGGACCAGGCGGCCGACGGCGGAACGGCGCCGGGTGCCGAAGCGGACGCCTGCCGGTCGGCGTCGGCAGCCGGGCCGGCGACGTCGGACCAGGCGGCCGTGGTGCGCAGGAGCAGGACGGCACCCGCGGCTGCCAGGATGAGCGTGGCCGGGAGGACCACCGCGCTGCCCGGCAGCTGCCCGACGGTTGCGAGCAGAAGGTTCAGGACGATCACGACGGCGGCCACCGCCGTCGCAATGCCCAGTTTCCAGCTGCCCGGCAGGGCAGCCTTGAACGTTCCCCAGAGGCCACGGAGGGAGTCGTCCCGCCCGGAGAGGTGGCGTTCCAGGTGGGCGATGCCTGCCGCGTAGGCGGCAGGGATGGTGGCAAGCGGGATGGACAGCACCAGCACCAGCAGTCCGGCCAGCAGGGTCTCGGAGAACAGTGCGAAGCGGTTGACCGGGATCGGTTCATTGCGGCCGGATGCGGGTGTGGTGCTGTCCATGATGCTCATTTTCTATTAGCCCTTGAGGCCCTGGGTGGAGACGCCTTCGACGATGTAGCGCTGGAAGACGAGGAAGAAGATCAGGACCGGGAGCAGGGCCAGGACTGACATGGCGATCATGGCTCCGTAGTCCGAGGACTGGGTCTGGTCTACGAAGAGCCGCAGTGCCAGGGGCAGCGGGTACTTTTCCGGGGTGTTCAGGTAGAGCAGGGGGCCCAGGAAGTCGTTCCAGCTCCAGATGAAGGAGAAGATCGAGGTGGAGATCAGGGCCGGTTTCATCAGCGGGAGCATGATGGAGGTGAAGATCCGCACGTGCCCGGCGCCGTCGATGCGGGCTGCTTCGTCCAGTTCTGCCGGGAGGTTGCGCATGAACTGGACCATGAGGAACACGAAGAATGCGTCAGCGGCGAGGAACTTGCCGATCAGCAGCGGGATGTAGGTGTCCACGAGCCCGAGCTGGTTGAAGATGATGTACTGCGGGATGATCACCACGTGGAAGGGCAGCAGCAGGGTGGCGATCATCATGCCGAAGAAGATGCTGCGACCCGGGAACTTGATCCTCGCGAACGCGTACGCCGAGATGGACGCGGAGAGGATGGTGCCCACGACGGCGCCGACGGCCAGGATCAGGGAGTTGGTGAAGAACTGCAGGGTGGTGACCCCGCCGATCCCGTCCATCGCCGTGATGAAGTTATCGAAGCTGAAGTTATTGGACCACAGCGCGTTGTTGGCGCCGCCGATCTCGGAGTTCGGCTTGAACGACGAGGCGATCATCCACACGCCCGGGTACAGGACCACTGCCGTGAGGGCGAGGGCGACGACGTGGAAGGCCACGCTCTTGGCGCGCTTGGCCGTGACCGACTCGGACTTGGGGTTGTAGTGGGGCGCTTGTGCGTCCGGGGTGGACTGGGTGGGGGTTGCCATGGTTGTCATTTTGCGTCTCCGCTGTAGTGGACCCAGCCCTTGGAGGTCTTGAAGATGATCAGGGTGATGATGCCGACGACGATCAGGAGCAGCCATGCCATTGCCGAGGCGTAGCCCATCCGGAAGTCGGAGAAGCCGCGCAGGTACAGGTAGAGGGTGTAGAAGAGGGTGGAACCGGCCGGGCCGCCTTCACCGTTGGAAATGATGTAGGCCGAGCTGAAGATCTGGAACGCGTGGATGGTTTCCATCAGCAGGTTGAAGAAGACCACCGGGGAAAGCATGGGCCAGGTGA
>DATCVX010000551.1:0-12483 GCA_036566705.1 Arthrobacter sp.
GCCGGGCCGTAGCCGAGCTGGGCGGCCGGCTGGTCATTGACGGGATCGCCATGCGTCCAGGCCACCCGGCCGTCCTCGCGGAACTGCCGGACGGCCGGTTTGTCCTCGGGCTGCCCGGCAACCCGCTGGCCGCCATGATGGCACTGTCCACCGTGGGTGCCCCGTTGCTCGCGGCCCTCGGGCACGGGTCCATGCCGGCGGTGCAGGAAGTTCCGTCCGGAACCACCATCGAGCCGGATCCGGGACGGACCCGGCTGATGCCGTTCCGGCTGCTCTACGGCATGGCATCGCCGGCCCAGCACACCGGCCCCGGCATGATGCGGGGGCTGGCATCTGCCGACGGCGTGATGGTGGTGCCTCCCCACGGGGTGCAGCTCGGTGAACCAGTCCCGGCGTTCGCACTGCCCTGGGGTCCGCCGCTGGCCACTCCCGCACCACCCGGCACCAAAGCCAAGACCCCTGCACGGTCTGCCCGAAAGCCAGGCTCCACGCCGGCGGCACCGGCAGGCCCCGTGGACTGGAGTGCGCTCCTGGGCTGACCGTGGCTCGGCTGGCTTCGTGCCCTTGCCCTTGCAATGATGGAGTCATGAACAGGCACCCTGCCCATCGCCGGCAGCTTCGGGACAGACTGCGGGGCTTCCGCTCCCAGGCCGGGGAGCAGCCATGGGCCGCGTAACGCAGCGCCGCAAGGTCCACCGCTACGTGCTGGACGGGTCACCCCAGGCCCTGGAGTTTCCCGTGCGGCACCGGGAGGACACCCTCGCAGTGGAGGAACCCCTGGAAATCCGGCTGGGCTCCCTCTCGTTTTCAGTAACGATGCGCACCCCGGGCGACGACTTTGACCTCGTGGCAGGATTCCTGGTGTCCGAGGGGATCATCTGGACCCCCGAACAGCTGGTGTCGCTGCGGTTCTGTGCCGGGGAAGATGAAAACGGCGTGCAGACGTTCAATGTCGTGGAGGCACAGCTGCGCCCCGACGTCGAGGTCCCCACCATCGGCCGGAACGTTTATACCTCCAGCTCGTGTGGCATCTGCGGCACGGATTCGATCGAGGCCGTCCGGAAGTCGTCGCATTACAGCCCCGCAGCTGACCCGGTCACGGTGCCGGCAGCCGTCCTGGCGTCGCTGCCTGACCGCCTGCGCGAGGCCCAGGCGGTCTTTGACGTCACCGGCGGAGTGCACGCGGCAGGACTGTTCAGGATAGAGGACGACGGCGGCGTGCAGCTTCTGTGCCTGCGCGAGGATGTGGGCCGGCACAACGCCGTGGACAAGGTGGTGGGCTGGGCCCTGCGGGAGCGGATGCTTCCTCTGTCCGGCCTGGTGCTCCAGGTCTCCGGGCGGGCGTCCTTCGAGCTGGTGCAAAAGGCTGCGCTGGCCGGCATCCCCGTGCTGGCCGCCGTCAGTGCACCCTCCAGCCTGGCCGTGGAGCTCGCGGAGGCGAGCGGACTGACCCTGGCGGGGTTCAGCCGGGGGACAAGCCTGAACGTTTATGCCGGGCAGCACAGGATTACTGTGCCTGTTCCGGCTGAGGATCCGGTGCAGGTCCGGGGATAAGAAACTGGTATGGAACCGGGCCCGCGGAGGCTTGGTTATTACGCTACTAAGCAGTAGATTTTATCCATCGAATGGACACTTTGATCCAGTTTCAAGCGTTAAAGAGGGCTTACATTGCATGACGACCGCCGGATCACGGAAGTCCGCCTGGACCGTTTCGTGCGCGAACGGATCATCCCCGCTGCCTACACACGCAGCGTCCCGCTGACCCTGAGCAGCTGGGATGTACCGGACGAACCTGTGACCGTGATGGAGGCGCTGAGGCACGACTTTGTGCCCCAGGAGCCGGGTGCCGCCTGGGGCAAGCCCTGGGGAACCAAATGGCTGAGGCTGCAGGGCGACGTCCCGGAATCCTGGGGCACCGACCCCGACACCACAGTGGAAATCGTGGTGGACCTTGGCTTCACCAACGAGACTCCGGGCTTCCAGTGCGAGGGGATCGCGTGGCGTCCGGACGGCACCATCATAAAGGCCATCTCGCCGCGGAACCGGTACATCCCGCTGAAGCTGCTGGGCAGCGGAATGGCCGTGGACTTCTACGTCGAGGCGGCAGCCAACCCTGACGTCGCCCAGGGCTGGACCTTCGCTGCCACCCCGTATGGCGACAAGGCAACAGCCGGCACGGCACCCCAGTACCGGCTCGGCAGCATCGCCATCGCGGAACTCAACCAGACCGTGTGGGAGCTCCAGCAAGACATCTGGACCCTTGCCGGGCTGATGCATGAGCTCCCCATGGAGCAGCCCCGGCGCCACGAAATCCTCCGCGCGCTCGAGCGGATGATGGACGCCATGGACCCGGACAACATCGCCGGCACCGCCGCCGCCGGGCGCCAGGTGCTGGCGGAGGTGCTGTCCAGGCCGGCCTACGCCTCCGCGCACCAGCTCGTGGCCACCGGCCACGCCCACATCGACTCCGCCTGGCTCTGGCCGGTGCGCGAAACCATCCGCAAATGTGCCAGGACATTCTCCAACGTGGTGGCCCTGATGGATGAGGACCCTGGCTTTGTGTTCTCCTGCTCCTCCGCCCAGCAGCTGGCCTGGATGAAGGAGTTCTATCCCGAGCTGTTCGGCCGCATCCGGGAGAAGGTCAAAGCCGGCCAGTTCGTGCCGGTGGGCGGCATGTGGGTGGAATCAGACACCAACATGCCCGGCGGTGAAGCCATGGCCCGGCAGTTCGTCGAGGGCAAGAGCTTTTTCCTTAACGAGTTCGGCGTCGAATGCCGCGAGGCCTGGCTGCCGGACTCCTTCGGCTATTCCGCCGCCCTGCCGCAGATCGTGAAGTCGGCCGGCAGCCGCTGGTTCCTCACGCAGAAAATCTCCTGGAACCAGGTCAACCGGATGCCGCACCACACCTTCAATTGGGAAGGGATCGACGGCACCCGGCTCTTCACGCACTTCCCCCCGGTTGACACGTACAACTCCGAACTCAGTGGCCGGGAGCTGGCGCACGCCGAACGCAATTACCGCGACCACGGGCGCGGCACCACCTCGCTGGTTCCGTTCGGTTATGGCGACGGCGGCGGCGGACCTACCCGCGAGATGCTGGCTGCCGCGCACCGCACCGCGGACCTGGAAGGATCGCCCAAGGTCCGCGTGGGATCCGCCGAAAGCTTTTTCACCCAGGCTGAGGAAGAATACACCTCCCTGCCTGTGTGGGTGGGTGAAATGTACCTGGAACTCCACCGCGGGACCTACACCAGCCAGGCCCAGACCAAACGTGGCAACCGCCGCAGCGAGCACCTGCTCCGCGAGGCCGAACTCTGGTGTGCCACCGCAACCGTCCGCACCAGCGGGTCCTTCGCCTACCCGGCGGCAGAGCTCAAGCGGCTCTGGCGCCTGGTGCTGCTCCAGCAGTTCCACGACATCCTGCCGGGCAGCTCCATCGCGTGGGTCCACCAGGACGCCGAACGGAATTACGCCGCCATCAGCGCGGGCCTCGAAACCATCATCGCGCGGGCCGCGGCCGCCCTGCTTGGTGAGGGCTCGCAGGAGTTCCTGCTCAACGCAGCGCCGCACTCCCGCGACGGCGTCCCCGCGCTGGGTGCCGCCATCAGGCAGGCAGCCGGCCAGTCCGTCAATGCATTGGAACAGGACGGCGGATACGTGCTGGACAACGGCGTGATCCGCGCCGTCCTGGATGCTGACGGACTCATCGTGTCCCTCTCGGATTACGCCAGCGGACGCGAAGCCATAGCGCCCGGGCAGCGCGGCAACCTGCTGGAGCTGCACCGGGACACACCCAACGAATGGGACGCGTGGGACATCGACGAGTTCTACCGCCGCAACGTCACCGCACTGAGCCAGGCGCAGGCGGTGCGCCTGGAGACTGACGGCCAGTCCGCCGTCGTTGTTGTGGAGCGCCTGGCCGGTGCATCACCGGTGACGCAGCGGATCACGCTGGCACCCGGCAGTGATTCGCTGGCAATCACCACGTCCGTCGACTGGCAAGAGAGCGAAAAGCTCCTCAAGCTCGGCTTCGCGCTGGACGTCCGGGCGGACAGGTCCGCCGCCGAGACGCAGTTCGGCCATGTCTTCCGCCCCACGCACGTCAATACCTCGTGGGAAGCCGCCAAGTTCGAAATCTGCGCCCACCGTTGGATCCATGTCGCCGAGCCAGGCTACGGCGTTGCCGTGTCCAACTCCTCCACCTACGGGCACGACGTCACCAGGAACATCCGGGCGGACGACGGTGGGACCACCACCACCGTCCGGCTCTCGCTCCTGCGGGCCCCCAAGTTCCCTGATCCCACTGCGGACCGCGGGCACCATGAGCTGACGGTCACCGTCCGCCCCGGCGCCGGCATCGCCGAAGCCGTGGAGGAGGGGTACCGCACTAACCTGGCGCCGCGGATCGTGCGGGGGGCCAACCCGGCGGAACCGCTGTTCACAATCGGCAACACTGGGCTGGTCATTGAGGCTGTGAAGCTTGCCGAGGACGGCTCGGGAGACGTTATTGTCCGGCTCTACGAATCCCTGGGCCAGCGTTCGGCCGGGCTGCTGACGGCCAACTTCCCGGTAAGGGACGTCTACGCCACGGACCTGCTGGAACGGCCCGCGGAAGCTCCCGGAGTCTCACCGGACGAGCAGGGCCGGGCTGCGCTGTCGCTGCGCCCGTTCCAGCTGGTCACGCTGAGGTTCGCCCGCTGACGCCAGAGGTCTGTCGCCCCTTGCTCTGAGATTCCCGGCCCTCCCGGGAATATGCATATGCATCTATTGCTTGGATAAGGCATGGAACTAGGAATCTTCACCTTCGGGGACATCCACCGGGATCCCGTACGCGGCACCACAGTGTCCCCCGAACAGAACACCCGGGATCTCCTGGAGCGGGCCCGCCTCGCGGACCAGGTGGGACTGCACTATTTTGGGGTGGGCGAGCACCACCGCCCTGACTACTCCGTCACGTCGCCTGCAACCGTGTTGGCGGCCGCCGCGGCGCAGACCCGGCAGATCAAGGTGGGCAGCGCCGTCACCGTCCTCAGCACCGAGGATCCGGTCCGGGTCTTCCAGCAGTTCGCAACGCTTGACCTCATCAGCCAGGGCCGCGCGGAACTCACGGCCGGGCGGGGCAGTTTCATCGAGTCCTATCCGCTGTTTGGCGCACGCCTGGAGGACTACGACGCCCTCTACGAGGAGAAGCTTGGACTGTTGCTCCGGCTCAACGCCCAGGAACGGATAACCTGGAGCGGCAAGTTCCGTTCCGGGCTGGATGATGCCCTGATCCTGCCGCGCCCGTTCCCGGCCGCTGACGGCAGCCGTGAACTGGATATCTGGATCGCCACCGGCGGCACGCCCCACTCGACCGTGCGCGCCGCCGCCCTGGGCAAGAACGTGATGTACGCGCTGTTGGGCGGATCGCTGCGGAACTTCGAGCGCCATGCCGCGCTGTATCGGCAGACCGCCGTCGAGCATGGATTCGGTGCCGCCGGGCTGAAAGTGGGCGTCAGTGCGCCAGGGCTGGTCCTGCGGGACGCGGCGTCAGGAGCGGGTCGGGCGAAGGAGGCCTTCCGGCCGTACTGGATGGACACCATGCGCCGGATCTCGGCTGAGCGCGGATTTCCAACCCCCAGCGGCGTCACGTACAACATGGAGACAGCGCCCGGCGGCGCATTGTTCGTGGGTAACCCGGAGGAGGTGGCAGAAAAGATCGTGAGGATGCACGGGCATATGCAGCATGACCGGCAGATTTTCCAGCTGGACCTCTCCTCGGTGCCGCAGGAGACGGTACTCGAAGCCATTGAACTGCTGGGCACCGAGGTGCTTCCCCTGGTGCAGCGGGAGCTGGGGTCCGGTGCTGGAACGGAAGCCCCGGCCGGCCAGAAGGTTCCCTAAATAGGCTGAGTGGGGGCGGTCCCCAACGGCCGCCACCACTCATCCCCCCAATGTGTGCAAAGGACCCTGAGGCGCAACGTCTCAGAATTTATCCCCGTTCGTAAACGCCCCGCGCCTCGCCTTCACACATTCATGATTGTTTCACATTCTAATGATTTTGTGAATTTGCGGAGGTTACTTTTCAGTAAAAGTCCCCGGCTTCGCCGCGCTGCGGCCGTAGTGGACCCTGGCCGCCCAGATCAGCGCCAGTCCCACAACGAAGCAAAGCACCGCGGTGTAGTTGACCACGAACTTTGCCGGCCCCCAGCTGGGGGGAGCTGCGGGGAAGAACAATGTCAGGGCAATGGCCACTGCACCCACGGCGAGCAGGAACGCTGCACTGCGGATTGCCACCGGGAGCGAACTGCGGAGGGCACGCACCATGGCCGGCAGCAGCACCAGGGAGACATACGCGGGGTACGCCCTGCCGGCTGCACCGTAGTATTCCACCAGCATGGCGTCCGCGCCGCCCTTGATAGAGATCTGTGCCAACCCCGAAGACGAACCCCTTGTGTCGATGAGGATGAACACGCCAATAACGGCGAGTGAAACCAGGACGAGGGCGGCCACTCCGACCGGGCCGGTCAGCAGCCGGTAGCCATCCGTGGCGCCGAAACCCCGGGTGACCCGGATGCCTACGCAAAGGATGGCGGCGAAGATGACAAATCGCAGGATGAGGTTTGCCAGGTTGAAGCCCCCCAGTGCCTGGTCAATGGCGACGTAGGGCGCTTCGATGCTGAGGAGGATGGCCAGGGTCATCAGCGCGAAGATCCAGAACAGGGTGCGGTTCTCTCCCCGCACTGCGCTGGGAACCCGGGCAACGGCAATCAGGCCGCAAATGGCCAGGGTGGACCACTGAAGGATCTCGATCATCCCAGGTTCTCCCAGATTTTGTTGGTTTGCTCTTGGTCATGTTCCTGGCGTTTCAGGGTCTTGCCCAGGGCCTGGAGCCGGTCGCCGGCCAGGGTGGCCAGCTCGCCATCGGGCAGGCTGTCCAGCGCAGCCTGGCGGGCCTCAGGGGGCCAGCCGGCTTCGGCTTCGGTGATCAGCCCCGTGGCCACCAGGCCGCCGGCCGCTCCGACGCCGGCGGCCAGGGAGGTAGCCACAGCCAGTTCGGGCGAGAGCCGGTTCGCCGTCAGCTGCGCCGAATAATTCTGCGGTGCCACGCCGGTGGCGGCCGAGACGCGGTGCCGCAGCTCGCCGTCGTCGATGGCCTCAACCCAGTTCTTTACGGAGGTGGCGTGCGGCGCGGGGCTCAGCGCGGGCGGTTCTGCCGGCGACCGGCCGGCTGGATCCACAGCGGTGCGGGACAACACCGTCCGGAGGAGGTCAGGCGTGGAAATCTGGCTGACCAGCTCGCACCTTGTGGGCGGGACCGGGACTCCGAGCCCGCTGTAGGCCTCGAAACCGGCGAGGGCGGCCACGGGATTGACGCCATAGGCGCGGCTGATGCTCACCACGGTGGTCTCCGCGACTTTCCCGCGGACCAGCTGCTGGGCCAGGGTGGTCCGTTTGATCCCGGAGACCCGGCAGACATCGGCCGTGCTGGCGTCGGGCGCAATGCCGTGCAGCCAGCGCTGGAACGCCTTGGCGGGGAGGGGCATGGGGTGCTCTCTTCAGAACGGATGGACACCTCAATTTTAGCCTGCCGGACGCGTGGGGATTTTACGCGGAGTGCCGGTTCGACTATGCTTGATGGTCGAGCCCGTTGGTCCGTACACCCCCCAAGTCCGGACCAGCGGGTTCTTTTATGCCCTGCCGCACGCGGGGCGGAATCACCCGGGTTTGCCGCGATCTGCAGCGGTTTTCTGCGGCTTCCCGGAGCATCAGTCCGGGCCGCCGCCCCAGCGGGATTCCCCGCGGTCCGGCAGCATCGAGAGGATGGACCCCATGACTGCAACCCTTGTTGCCAAAGACCTTTCCGGAGGCCACGACCACCGGACGCTCTTCTCCAAGCTGTCGCTGACAGTCTCCCCGGGTGATGTTGTTGGTGTGGTGGGAGCCAACGGTGCCGGCAAGTCCACCCTGCTGCGCCTGCTCGCCGGAGTGGACCAGCCGCAGGGCGGGTCCGTCAGCCTTGCCCCGTCTGACGCCTTCGTGGGATGGCTGCCGCAGGAGCACGAACGGGTGGCGGGTGAGACTGTTGCCGCCTACATCGCACGCCGGACCGGCTGCGCCCAGGCCACGGCCGAGATGGAATCCACCGCCGAAGCCCTGGGTTCCGGTGCCCCCGGGGCGGACGATGCCTATTCGCTGGCCTTTGACCGCTGGATGGCCTCGGGCGCGGCGGACCTCGATGAACGAATCCCGCCGGTGCTCGCGGACTTGGGCCTGGAAACCGGCCCGGACGCTCCGATGACCGGGCTCTCCGGCGGCCAGGCCGCCCGGGTGGCCCTTGCTGCCTTGCTGCTGAGCCGGTTTGACATCGTGCTGCTGGACGAGCCCACGAACGACCTGGACCTTGCGGGCCTGGCCAAACTTGAGGCGTTTGTGCAGGGCCTGCGCGGCGGTGTGGTCCTGGTGTCCCATGATCGGGAGTTCCTGGCCCGCTGCGTCACCACCATCGTGGAGCTTGACCTGGCCCAGAACTCGGTTGCTGTCTACGACGGCGGCTACGAGGCGTTCCTGGAGGAACGCGCCGTGGCACGCCGCCACGCCCGGGAACGGTTCGAGGAGTTCGCCTCCACCAAGGCGGACCTCGTCTCCCGGGCCCGGACGCAGCGTGAGTGGAGCTCCCAGGGCGTCCGGAACGCCATGAAGAAAAGCCCCGACAACGACAAGATCCGCCGCTCCGCAAGCACCGAGTCCTCGGAGAAACAGGCGCAGAAAGTCCGGCAGATGGAATCCCGGATCGCCCGGCTGGACGTGGTGGAGGAACCGCGGAAGGAATGGCAGCTGCAGTTCACCATCGGCCAGGCGCCCCGGTCCAGCGCTGTGGTGGCAACCCTGCGGGACGCCGTCGTGAACCAGGGCGACTTCACCCTGGGACCGGTCAACCTCCAGCTCAACGCAGGGGAACGGATCGGCATCACCGGCCCCAACGGCGCGGGCAAATCAACGCTGCTTCGGCTCCTCCTGGGAGTCCAGGCCCCGGACGCCGGCAACGCGGCCATGGGCGCCTCCGTGGCTGTCGGCGAAATCGACCAGGCCCGCGGACTGCTGGCAGGCAACCTCAAGCTGGGTGACGCCGTCGAAGCCGTACTTCCGGACATGACTCCCGCGGAGGTCCGCACGCTGCTGGCCAAATTCGGGCTGAAGGCGGACCACACGGCACGCCCCGTCGATTCCCTCTCACCCGGCGAACGCACCCGGGCCGCCCTGGCCCTCCTTCAGGCCCGCGGCGTGAACCTGCTGGTCCTCGACGAGCCCACCAACCACCTGGACCTGCCCGCCATCGAACAGCTCGAGGAGGCCCTGGACAGCTACGAAGGTGCCCTGCTGCTGGTCACCCACGACCGGCGGCTGCTGGAGAACGTGCGGCTGGATGTACGGTGGAATGTGGACAACGGGACGGTAACTGAGATCATGACCGGCGCAACGGAGCAACAGCGATGAGCATGGAACGCGTAGCCTGGGGATCCCTCTACAACATCACGCGGGCCAAGAGTGGCTCCAAGCCGTTCTCCAAGGCAACCCTGAAACGCGTCCTCGGCTTCGCCCGGCCGCACCGGGCAAAGCTGATCGCGTTTGTGGCGCTGTCCATCGTGATGGCATTCCTCGCAGTTGCAACCCCTGTCCTGGCCGGCCAGGTGGTGGACGCCATCGTGGCCAAGGCGGGAGCCGGAGAAGTGATCCGGCTCGCTGTGCTGATCGCCGTCGTTGCCGTGGCCGAAGCGGGCCTGGGGCTGGTGAGCCGCTGGCTTTCCTCCACCATCGGCGAAGGCGTGATCGTGGACCTTCGCACCAGGGTCTTTGACCACGTGCAGAAGATGCCCATCGCGTTCTTCACCCGCACACGCACCGGCGCGCTGGTCAGCCGCCTGAACAACGACGTCATCGGGGCGCAGTCAGCCTTCGCCGGCACGCTCTCCGGTGTGGTCAGCAATGTGGTGGCGCTGGTCCTGACGCTGATCGTGATGCTGGGCACCTCCTGGCAGGTCACCGTGCTGGCGATGGTCCTGCTGCCGATCTTCCTGATCCCCGCACGCCGGATGGGTTCCCGCCTCGCGGACCTGCGGCGTGAGGCCGCCGAACACAACGCCGCCATGGGCACCCAGATGACCGAGCGGTTCTCCGCCCCCGGCGCCACGCTGGTCAAACTTTTCGGCCGGCCGGACGAGGAATCCCGGGAATTCGCGGTCCGCGCCGGCCGGGTCCGCGACATCGGCGTCCGCACGGCCATGCTTCAGTTCACGTTTGTCACCGCGCTGACCCTCGTGTCCGCGCTGGCACTGGCTCTTGTCTACGGCCTGGGCGGCTGGCTCGCCATCGCCGGCCAGCTCGCGGCCGGGGACGTGGTGGTGCTCGCGCTGCTGCTGACCCGCCTGTACGCGCCGCTCACGGCCCTGTCCAACGCCCGCGTCGAAATCATGAGCGCCCTGGTCAGCTTCGAGCGCGTCTTCGAAATCCTGGACCTCAAGCCCCTCATCCAGCAGAAGCCCGACGCCGTGGAGGTTCCGCCGGGTCCCGTCTCGGTGGAATTCGACGACGTCCGGTTCGCCTACCCCTCGGCGGACAAGGTGTCGCTGGCCTCGCTGGAGGAGGTGTCCACCCTGGACACCCGCGGCGGCGAGGAAGTGCTGCACGGCATCAGCTTCCGCGTGGAACCGGGGCAGACCGTGGCGCTGGTGGGGTCATCCGGCGCGGGAAAGTCGACCATTGCGCAGTTGCTTTCGCGGCTGTACGACGTCGACTCCGGCGCCGTCCGGCTCGGCGGCACCCTGCCGGGGTCCGGGCTCGACGTCCGGGACGCCACCTTCGACTCGCTGCGGGACACGCTGGGCATGGTGACCCAGGACGGGCACCTTTTCCACGAGAGCATCGCCTCCAACCTCCGGCTCGCCAAGCCGGACGCCACCGACGACGACATGTGGGAAGCCATCCGCCAGGCCCGCCTCGAGACCATGATCCGGTCCCTGCCCGACGGCCTGGACACCGTGGTGGGGGAGCGGGGATACCGGCTTTCCGGCGGTGAACGTCAGCGCCTCACCATCGCCCGACTGCTGATCTCCCAGCCGCGGGTGGTGATCCTGGACGAGGCGACTGCCGCGCTCGACTCCACCAACGAAGCCGCCGTGCAGGCGGCCCTGGGCGCCGCGCTCGAGGGGCGTACCGCCGTCGTGATTGCCCACCGGCTGTCCACCATCCGTGCCGCCGACGTGATCCTGGTTGTGGAGGACGGGCAGATCGTGGAGCGCGGGACACACACTGAGCTGCTGGCGGCCGAGGGACGCTACGCGGACCTGTACCGGACGCAGTTCGCCGAGGCTACCGCCGTTGCAGAGGAAGCCGTCCCGGAGTTCTAGCCCCGAGGGGTTAGCTTTCGGCACTCAGGCCGGGCCATAACGCCGGGATCCCACCCCTCAGCGGCGGAGCGCGGCCAGTTCCGGCAGGATGTGGTCCGTCAGGAGCGGCGCGAGGTCCCCCGGCAGCGGGGCGCCCTGATCCAGTGCGGCCAGGTCCAGCCAGCGGATCTCGGCGATCTCCGCTGATGGGTGCGCGGTCCAGGTCCCCGGCGCCGTGAACACTGTGGCTTCAATGTCCGTGGCGGCCTCGTTGGCGGCGTCGGCGATCCACACGCCCATCAGCTGCAGGTCGGCCGGATCGACGATGATGCCGACCTCCTCCTGTAGTTCCCGGGCTGCGGCGTGGACGGCGCTTTCGCCCGGTTCGGGCTTGCCGCCGGGGTGCATAAACATGCCGGTGCCACGTTTGCGGACGGTCAGGAGCCGGCCGGCGGCGTCGAAGACGCAGACGGCGGAGACAACAATGCGGGCTTTCACGGCTCCGAGCCTAGCCGCTTGGGACGACCCGCTGCAGGGCCGAGGCCAGCAGCAGGTCCTTGTGCGGCCCGGTGACGTCCCAGGTGTAGCTGAAGCTATCCGGACCCTCCAGCGCATACGCGACGCGGTATGTATCGGGGTCGCACCAGTGGTTGTCCAGGTTGGCTTCCGGCGTGAAGCTCATCCGGTGGAACGGCCGGCCGTCCGCGAAAAACACGTCCATCGCATCGGAATGTTCGGCGGGTTTGAGGAGGTATTCGCGGGATGCCGGGCCGGTGAACGTGGGCCAGCGCATGGTTCCTTCTTCGCGGAAGGCCAGGCCGCCGTCGCCCGATAGGGAGAAATGTACGACGCCGGAAAAGGTTCCGCGGGTGCCTGCCGCCCGGTCCAGCAGTTGCCGTTCAACGGTCCAGCGCCCGGCCTGCGAAGTACCGAGCAGGTAGGCGCGGAGGTCGAAGTCCGGCCCCGTCTGCCCGGCAGCCTGGGGTTCGGGAAGGTTCAAGTGCCCTCGATTGGAATCGAACCAACGACACCGGCTTTAGGAGAGCCGTGCTCTATCCACTGAGCTACGAGGGCGCGTATCCGCTGTTCCGGCAGGGCCGGTCCGTCCGGACACGGA
>DATCVX010000552.1:0-11659 GCA_036566705.1 Arthrobacter sp.
CTGCGGCAGAGCCACCTGGTCAAGGAGTTCCCGGACCTTCTTCTCCCTGCTTGCCTTGTTCCCGATCTTGTGGACACGAAGGGGCTCCTCGATGGTCCGGAAGATGTTGTACATCGGATCCAGGGAACCGTACGGGTCCTGGAAGATCGGCTGCACGCGGCGACGGAATTTGAAAAGTTCCGACGTAGACAGTGCGGAAGTATCGACGCCGTCAAAGAGAATCTTCCCGGCCGTGGGCTTCTCCAACTGCAGGACCATTTTGGCAACGGTGGATTTTCCGGAGCCGGACTCGCCCACGATCGCGGTGGTCGTTCCGCGTTTGACGCTGAAGGACACGTCATCCACGGCCTTGAAGTCAGCGGATTTGACGATCCCGGAGCGCAGTTTGTAGACCTTGGTGAGATCCTGGATCTGCAGGAAACCTTCGGCCTTCTGCGATTCCACTGCTGCCTCACTGGGGGCAAGCAGCTCTTCCGTCTCCACACCGAGTTCCTTGGCGACCTGGATCCGGCGCGAAGCCAGGGACGGCGCCGAAGCAACCAGCCGCTGCGTATAAGGGTGCTGGGGATTCCGGAGCAGTTCCAGCGACGGGCCCGCCTCCACAACGTTGCCCCGGTACATGACCACCACCTTGTCCGCGCGCTCGGCCGCAAGACCCAGATCATGGGTGATGAGCAGTACAGCCGTACCCAAACCTGTGGTCATTGTGTCCAAATGGTCCAGGATCTGCCGCTGGACTGTCACGTCCAGGGCCGATGTCGGTTCATCAGCGATCAGCAGCCGTGGCTGGCATGACAACCCGATGGCAATCAATGCGCGCTGCCGCATGCCGCCTGAGAACTCGTGCGGATACTGATTCGCCCGGCGGTGGGCATCCGGGAGCCCGGCCTCGGCAAGAACCTTCGCGATGTCGTCGGGACCATTGGGCCTGCCGTTTGCGCGGAGGGTCTCCTTCACTTGGTAGCCGATTTTCCACACCGGGTTCAGGTTGGACATCGGGTCCTGCGGAACCATGCCAATCGTGTTTCCTCGGAGCTCAATCATCCGCTTTTCACTGGCGTGCGAGATGTCCTCGCCGTCCAACAGGATTTGCCCGCCGGACACTCTGCCGTTGGTGGGCAGGAGCCCGATGGCCGCAAGTGCCGTAGTGGACTTTCCTGAACCGGACTCACCGACAATTGCTACGGTTTCACCCGGCATGATGCTCAGGTGCGCGTTGCGGACTGCCTGAACATCGCCGCTGCCGGTCTTGAACGTGATGGCGAGGTCGCGGATTTCCAGGAGCGGCTTGGTTCCTGCGTATCCCGCCTCGTCGATGCGGATGTCTGGGATTGTCATCTTCTTGTCTCTCATCGCTGCCGGCTCTTCGGGTCAAGGGCGTCACGCACGGCGTCGCCCAGCATGATGAAGCTCAGGACGGTTATGGACAATGCTGCGGCCGGATAGAGCATGATTTCAGGCTTGGTCCTAATTGAGGACTGCGATGCAGCGATGTCATGTCCCCACGACATAACGCCCTCCGGCAACCCGATTCCCAGGAATGACAGCGTGGCCTCAGCCACGATGAACACACCCAGTTCCAAGGTTGCGAGGACAATCACGGGTGCCAGCGCGTTTGGCAGGACATGTTTTACCAAAGCACCGAACCGGGAGACCCCCAGGGCGCGGGCAGCGGTGACAAAGTCCGCATTTCGGACCTCGATCACGGCGCCGCGCGTAATGCGCGCCATCTGTGGCCAGGCAAGCAGCGCAATGACCATAACCACCGTCCAGACGCTCTTGTTCTCGCGGAACGCCGGCAACTGAGTAATAACCAGCGCGCCAAGGATCAGGGGAAGCGCGAAGAAAATGTCACCGAGCCTGGCCAGGATGGTGTCCAGCCAGCCGCCGTAGAAGCCTGCGAGGGCCCCGAACGTCACACCGACAATCAGGACGCACAGCACGGACAGAACGCCCACGGACAGTGAGGCCTGCGTCCCGTGGACAACCCGGGAGTAAATATCGCAGCCCTGGAACGTGAACCCGAACGGATGCCCGGCAGTAGGACCGGCTTCCGAGTTCGCCAGTTCACAGCCGTCGTTGGGCGGCACTGTGGAAAGAAGGCCAGGGAACAGTGCGATGACCGTCAGGGCGACGATGAGCAGCGCGGAAATGATAAACAACGGCCGACGGCGCAGTTTCCGCCAGGCATCGGCCCACAGGCTGAGGGGCGCCTGGTCAGTCTTCAGGGCATCCGTGGCCAAAAGCGGTGTTTCTTCCATGGGTGCCACAAAGTGGCTGTTCTTACTGGTCATAACGAATCCTCGGGTCGAGCCAGGCGTACAGGAGATCAACGAGCAGGTTTGCCACCACAAACACCAGCACAAGCACGCTGACGATGGATACGATGGTGGGCCCCTCACTCCTCAAGACGGCCTGGTAGAGCTTGTTACCTACCCCCGGAACATTGAAGATGCCTTCGGTGACGATAGCGCCGCCCATCAGGCCGCCAAGGTTGGCCCCCAAGTAGGTCACAACCGGAATCAGGGAGTTGCGCAGGATGTGAGCCATCACCACGCGGGGGCGCGAAAGCCCTTTGGCTGTAGCGGTCCGGACGTAGTCCGCGTTCATGCTCTCACTGACCGACGCCCGTGTCAGGCGCAGTACGTAGGCAAATGACACCAGACCCAGGACGACGGCCGGCAACAACAGGTTGCCCCAGTCCGCGTTCGCGCCCACGGTGGGTTTGGCCCAGCCGAGTTGAACGCCGAAGACTAGTTGGAAGACAAATCCGAGTACGAACGTTGGCACCGCGATGACAACCAGCGAGGCCACAAGGACGGTGGAATCAAACCATTGTCCGCGGCGGAGCCCGGCAAAAACACCAAAGGCAACCCCGAAGACGGCCTGGATGATGAGTGCTTCGACGGCGAGCATTGCGGTGACGGGAAAGACGCGGGCGAGGGTGGCAGCAATGGGCTGCCCAGTGAAATCGTTGCCCAGGTTAAAAGTAAAGAGGTTCTTGAGGAAGATTCCGTACTGGACGTAGAACGGTTCATCGAGGTGGTACTGGCTGCGCAGCGTGTCGATGACCGCCTGGGGTGGCTGTCGGTCGCCGAAGAGTGCAGCAATCGGGTCGCCCGGCAGGGCGAAGACCATGTAGTAGACCAGGAGTGTGGTGCCTAGGAAAACGGGGATTACCTGAAGCAGCCGGCGAAGAATGAAGCGGACCACTGGATCACCGGCCTTCCGGGAGAGACGAAATGGATTTCATGTATGCCTTCCTGCCGTACAGGAGAATGGGGGCCCGGCTTTTGGCCGGACCCCCATACGCCTGGCGGCAAGTTAGATCCTGGTGACTACTTGGCCGTGATGTTGTAGTAGAGGATTCCACCGTTCCAGCCGGTCTCGGCCTTCACAACGTTTTCGCTCCACACGATCGCGCGTGCCTGGTCCCAGAGCGGCAGGCCGGGCAGGTCCTTGAACAGGATCTCCTGGGCCTTGTTGAACTTGTCGTTCGCCTCAGTGGTGGACTTGGCAGCGAGGCCCTCCTGGAGCAGCTTGTCGAACTCGGGGTTCGAGTACTTCTCGTAGTTGGACGATGCGCCCGTTGCCCACACCGGTCCGAGGAAGTTGTAGAGCGACGGGTAGTCGCCCTGCCAGCCGGCGCGGGTCAGGCCCGGGAGGGACTGGGACTTGCGCAGGTTGAGTACTTCAGCGAACTTGGCGAAAGGCTGGATTTCAGCCTGGATGCCGAGGTTGTTCTTGAAGCCGTTAGCCACGGCGTCAATCCATTCCTTGTTGCCGCCGTCGGTGTTGGAGGCAATCTGGAGCGGCTTGGAGTTGTCGTACGGCTGGATCTTCTCAGCCTGGGCCCAGAGGTCCTTGGCTTTGGCGGCGTCGAATTTCAGGACTTCGCTGCCCGGGATGTTGTCCTTGAAACCATCGATGACCGGCGGGGCGAAGGCCTTGGCCGGAGTGCGGGTTCCGTTGAAGACCACCTTGGCGATTTCCTCGCGGTTGATGGCGTGCGACAGGGCCTGGCGGCGAAGCTTTCCGGCTTCACCCTGGAAGTTCGGGTTGTAGCCCGGGATGTTCAGCGTGGAGTCGGTGGCAACCGGCTTGGTGGAGTTGCGGTCCGGGAAGTCCGTGACGTACGTCTTCAGTGCGTTGGAGGGCAGCACATCGGTGATGTCCAGGTTGTTGGCCTGAAGGTCCGTGTATGCGGGGCCCGGATCGGTGTAGAACTTGAAGCTCACGCCACCGTTTTTCGCAGCGCGGGGACCGCTGTAGTCAGCGTTCTTCACGAGGGAAATCGACTGGTCATGGACCCATGCGCCGGTCTTTTCGAACTTGTACGGTCCGTTGCCGACCGGGTTTTCGCCGTAAGTCTTCGGATCCTTCAGCGCGGCGGAAGGCAGCGGGAAGAAGGCCGAGTAGCCAAGACGCAGCGACCAGTCAGCCTCCGGCTGCGCCAGCTTCACAGTGAGGGTGGAGTCATCAGTGGCCTTCAGGCCGGACATGGTTTCGGCCGTGGGGGCCGGAGTGGTGGTGGTCTTGCCATCGGCAGACTTCTCGGTGGTCACTGCAGAGACTTCTGCATAGCCCTCGATGGACTCGAAAAAGAATCCGTTGTTCTGAAGGTTCTTTGAGTTCGCGGCGAAGTTCCAGGAATCAACGAACGTCTTGGCAGTGATCGCTTCCCCGTTGGTGAACTTCTGGCCCTGCTTGACCTTGATGGTCCAGTTCTGGGCGTCCGGCGATTCGATGGATTCGGCCATGGCGTTGACCGGCTTGCCGTCTGCGTCGTAGCTGCGAAGACCCTCGAAGAGCAGCTCAACGACCCGGCCGCCATAAACTTCGTTGGTGTTTGCCGGCAGCAACGGATTCTGTGGTTCGTTGCTGTACGCCGTGATGACCTTGTTGGGGTCGCCAGCGGATTGGCTGGCACCGTCATTGCTGCCGCCTCCAGCGCCGCAGCCGGTCAGGGCGAGCGCGGCGATTGCCACGATGCCCAGTGCTTTGGAAGTGCGCGTCAAACGCATTCCGCCTCCTATGAGTTGTAAGAGATATTCAGGGAAAATCTTTTGCTTCCCCGCAGCCTGGCCACACTTTTCCACTGTGACGCAGGCTACATATACGAGTAGCCTAACCGCACGGAGTCCAAATACTGGTACTCCGTTGCCAAACCGTAACCGGTTAATCATCATTAGCTAGCCGGGTCGCGAAAGTTGTGCAAGTCACATGCTACTCGCAGGTAGGGTCGACGGCGAATCGGCTCTGATATCTCCCGCATAGCCGCCGCGCAGGCGGCTATGCGCCTACTTCTGGCGCCACTCCCACACGTTCCACCACACGCCCAGGGGCCCGCCACTTGGCTTCACGCCGGCGATTCGCCCTGCAACGGCAGTGGTTCCCGTGGTCTGGTACAGGGGCAGGCCATAGTCACTTTCCCACACCCGTTTGTCTATTGCGGCCATCAGCTCGTCCTGCTTGGCGAGGTCTGTGGTGGTGGACAGCTGTTCCATCATCCTGTCCGCATCGCCGTCGGAATAGCCATTGAAATTGCTGCCCGCGCCGCTCCGGAAAATCTGCGGGACGCGACCGACGCCAACGCCTGTGCTGATCCAGCCCAGGACGGCGGCGTCGTACGTTCCGCCGCCGAGGGTCTTGGCCCAATCGGCGCTGCCCTGCCCGGCGTCCAGGACACGGAATCCGGCGAGGGCCGCCGAGTTCCGGATCATTTCGAAGGCCCGCACCCGGTTGGGATTGTCCCGGTTGTACAGGATCCGGATGGCGGGTGTCGCCCCGTCCAGAAGCGACGCGGCTCCATCGATGTCCACGTCCGCGTATTCTTTGGACCCGTTGTCCCTGACGGTGTCGGCGTATTTGGGGTGGGACGGAAGGAAGACGTGTGAGTCCAGGGGTTTTGCGTCGGGTATCAGGTCGCCCACGATTTCATCCACGATGTCCTGCCGCGGGACCGTCTTCAGGAACGCCTCACGGATCCTGCGGTCGGCGAACGGACCGGCAAAGTTCAGGTCGAGATGGTCATATCCTGACTGGCTGTACCTTTGCACGGTGATCCCCTGTGCCTCGAGCCCGCTGAACAGCCCCTCGGAGCCCGCGGACGGCTGGGGCGAGATGATGTCCGCCCGGCCTGTCTTGAGCGCTTCCACGGCAGCCGGCACTGCACCGGTGAACTGTATCGTGATGTCGTCCAGGTAGGGTTCCGGACCCCACACGTAGTCCTTGTTCCGCACAAGTGTCACCGAGGCTTCCGGGACGATATCCCGCACAAGGTACGGCCCGTTCGAGAGATACACCGCAGGATCGCCGGGCAGGGTCTTGGCGTCAAACCCGGAGTTCCAGAAGTCGCTGACCGCCTTCAGGCCGGTGTTCAGCGCGGGTTTCTCGGCGTCACCGCGCGGTGCATCGCGCAGCAGCTCAATAAGGTCATCTTCGTCGTTCAGTCCGCCCTTGGCGGCCACAACGTGGGCCGGAAGGCCGACGTCGAACGCTACTTCCCAGTCAGCGTATGGCGATCCGTACTCCAAAGTGATGGATCGGCCGTCTCCCCCGATTTCGGGAAAGACGGTGGTGGCCAGGCCGCTGGTGTCCGATGCTGCCGAGAAGTACTTGGTTCCGGTGCCTGCTACAGCGTCTGCGTCGTCAAAGAAGCCGGACCCCGCGGCCCACGCCAGCACAAGGTCCCCCGCATCAACGGCTTCGCCGTCGGACCATTTCACGCCGTCATTGACCGTATATTTCACCTTCAGCGGCTGGTCGGAAACCTTCTCATACCGGCCGAACTTCTCGTTCCGGACAACTTTTGCGGCGTCGTCCACGTAGTAGAAGCCGGAGTGCGTGGCGTACCAGACCTTCGAATTGATGTCCGTGTTGCCGTCCGTGCTGAACGGGTTGAAGGAAGAGAGCGCATTGACCTCCGCGACCGTGGCGCTGCCGCCGCGTTTTGCCTCGCCCACCACGACGGGCACTTCTCCCCCGCCGCTGGAACAACCGGCAAGGAGCAGGGCCGCCGCCACTGCACCGCTGATGAGCTTGACCAGACGCCTGAGAGGCATGCCGTCTCTCCTTATGTGTTCCCTCTGCCGGAGGGGCCCTGGAGTCGCCAGGATCACGTCCAATGTCCTTCAGTAAGAATACTTCGTATGGTGCCCGGCCAGCACCAGAAAAGCTGCCCCGCTCCTAGATGCTCCGCTTGAGCCCTACGTGGGCAGTCCGATATCCGAGCCGTGTGTAGAAGGCCCGAGCCCGTTCCCGGGCCTCGTCGGTGGTCACCTGTGCCAGTTGCGCCCCACGCGAACGCCCAAAATTGTGTGCCCACTCAATCATGGCGGTACCTAAGCCACGTGAACGTTCCCCGGCCGCAACCCGCAGCCCCTCGATCTGCAGCCGGGAAGAACCACCCCGGGAAAGACCTGGAATGACGGTCAACTGCATCGTGGCAACGATGCGGTCGGCACCATTGCGGACTACCCCCAGATAATTGGAATTGTCGCGGACAACCACGCTGTAGGCCGCCTCGTATCGTTCGAGCTCGACGCACTCACGATCGGGACCGAACTGATCATCAGTCAGCAGCGCGGCGATGGCCGCCACATCATCTCGGCTTGCGCGTTCCAGCCTGAAGGTCCGGCCCGCCACCCGGAGCAGTCCTCGAACAGAGGATCGCGCGTCTGCCTGCAAACGGGCGACCAGCTGATCAAGCCATCCGCCGACATTGGCTCGAGCCTCAACGCTGTCGGGATAACGGCATCTCAAGTGCAGCCCGGACTCGTCCAGGATGAACCAAAGCATGACGCTGTCGGTGTCCATTGTCGCGCTCACATAATGGGCGTCGAGTCCGACTGAGTCGATTCGCACGGGCAGTCTGCGCAGGTCCAGCCAGGAGATCGCGAACATACCCGGAGCTACGGGCATGCCGCCCCATGGAGCCAGTACGTCCGCGAGCGGCCACGAGCCAAGCTGCACAGCCTCCTTTACCGCAGCCGCCGCAGCGCGCGGCTCGGCGACCGCCGACTCAAGTACCGAATTGGTAATGAACCAGCCAACTGAGTCATGCCATTTGTCGTCGAAGCGGCTGTGCACGGGAAAAACGGCACGCAACGGAGTACCCGCCAACTCGCGGGTCACTGCAGTCATCGCGACAACAGCGAGTGCAAGCGTCGAGACACCCTCGTTGCGGGCCTGCGCAGCAAAGGCGGCACCGTCGTCGAGATCGAACACATCGCGCACTTCCACTCGCTCGCGCTGCGGACCGGGCGCACCTAGGGGCAGTGGGAACTGCGGCATAACCCGGCCGCTGTCCCCGAGGATGTCTTCCCATCGGTGGCGCACGTGGTCCGGCGCCGCATTCCGCTCCAGCAGCGCCTGTGTGTGTTCAACAAATGCCGGCGCCGGCCCGGGCAACGGTTCGCGGCCCGCCCTCCCGGCATCGAGCGCCGACAGCAGGTCGCGCGCGATTACCAGCATCGACCACATATCAACGTGGGCGTGGTCGGCCGCAATCACGACGGTGGGTCCGGCAGCAGTCTCCAATATGCACAGCCGGTGTGAGGGTTGTTGGTACGGCGAACACGCGGCATCGAGAATGTCCCGCAACGCATCGTTGACGGCCTGCCCGGGAGGTATCTCGTGCTCGGTCCAGCATCCTGGGCCAATGTCGATTTCATGAAGCTCCGGGTCACCGTCCGCACCGGGCACGAATGCCGTTCGCAGCGTGCCGTGACGGGCAACGACAGCCAGCCAGGCATCGGCAATTGACTCACGACGAGTCGGTGTAGGCAGACGAAAAGACAATGCCATCCAGGAGCCCGGGCGGTCGCCTGCCCCCACATGGAGCTGCTGGTCGAAGGACACCGGGAGGCGTCGATCGCGCACAGACACACTGACGTCGTAGCCCCAAAGTCGTCCGAACGGTAAGCGCAGGTGCTTGACGTTGGTCAGCCGCATGGCAGCATCCTATCGTCCCCGGTTAGCCTGAATGCTCAACGTGACCGCTCCAGGTGACGCTGTCAGTCACAAACGAGGAGCCCAATGCCTATTTTCGAAGTTCCCGGGGCCGGGCTTGCGCATGCTTTGAGCGACGAAGGTGGACACCCGGTTGTCCAGCTGCATGGCCTTACCTCAAGCCGCGCACGCGATCGGGTGCTCAACCTCGACCTCGGTCGGGGGCTTAGCGGAACCAGACTGCTGCGGTACGACGCACGGGGCCATGGCCGGTCGACAGGGAGGATGGCCCCTGAGGACTATCAATGGCAACGCCTCGCCGACGACCTCCTGCGACTACTCGATTATTGGTTCCCAGGTGAAGCTGTACACGGAGTTGGCCCCTCCATGGGTACCGGCACACTCCTGCACGCCGCTTCCCGCGAGCCGGAGCGCTTTACCGGGCTCACGCTTATGGTGCCACCCACAGCATGGGAAACCCGGCGTGCACAGGCTGCAAGCTACAGGGCTGCCGCGGCCCTTATCGAATCCGCTGGGGTGGAGGCGTTCCTCGCCGCCACACGCGGAGCAACGCCGCCGCCGGCGACAATTGGTGCGCCGGAGACGGTGCCCGACGTCGCTGACGTTCTCCTGCCGTCGTTGTTTAGGGGCGCGGCACTCAGCGACCTGCCCGCTCCTGAAGCCATCGCGCGAATCGATGTCCCGACGACGATCCTGGCGTGGGTGGGTGATCCGGGCCACCCGCTGTCAACCTCGGAATCCCTGACCGCACTGCTCCCGCAAGCAAAGCTGACGGTCGCCCGCAACCCGGGGGATGTCGAAACCTGGCCCAGTATCCTGCGCCAGGATGTCGCCCGTCAGGGCTGACCGACAAAAGCCGATGGCGCACAGCATGCTGCTGCGCGCCATCGGCCACTACGGAGCTTAGTTAGACATTGAATCTAAATTCGACGACGTCGCCGTCGGCCATTACATATTCCTTGCCTTCGATGCGGACCTTGCCGCGGGACTTGGCCTCGGCCATGGATCCGGCCTCGATCAGGTCGTTGAAGGAAACCACTTCGGCCTTGATGAAGCCGCGCTGGAAGTCGGTGTGGATGACGCCGGCCGCCTGCGGGGCCGTGTCTCCCTGGTGGATGGTCCACGCACGTGTTTCCTTGGGACCGGCGGTGAGGTAGGTCTGCAGCCCCAGGGTGTGGAAGCCGACGCGGGCCAGCTGGTCCAGGCCGGACTCGTCCTGGCCGTTCATTTCCAGCATTTCGCGGGCTTCTTCCTCGTCCAGCTCCACCAGGTCGGATTCGAGCTTGGCATCGAGGAAGACAGAGTCCGCAGGGGCCACCATGGCCCGCAGCTCTTCCTGCTTTTCCGGGCTGCCCAGGATGCCTTCGTCCGCGTTGAAGACGTAGATGAACGGCTTGGCGGTCAGGAGGCTGAGCTCCTTGAGGTGCTCCATTTCCAGCTTGTCGCTCTTAATGGACGCGAAGATCGTGTCGCCGCGCTCCAGGACCGCCTGCGCCGCCTTGATGGCTGCCAGCTCGGCGGCTTCACGCTTCTTGATCTTGACTTCTTTTTCGATCCGGGGAATGGCGTTTTCGATGGTCTGCAAATCCGCCAGGATCAGCTCGGTGTTGATGGTTTCCATATCCGAGCGGGGATCCACCTTGCCGTCGACGTGGATGACATCGGGATCATCGAACACCCGGACAACCTGGGCGATAGCCTCGGCCTCACGGATGTTGGCGAGGAACTTGTTGCCCAGGCCTTCGCCCTCCGATGCGCCCTTGACGATACCGGCGATGTCAACGAAAGACACCGGAGCGGGCAGCAGGCGCTGCGAGCCGAAGATCTCGGCGAGCTGCTTCAGCCGCGGATCCGGCAGGTTCACGACGCCGACATTGGGCTCGATCGTCGCGAACGGGTAGTTCGCTGCGAGCACCTGGTTGCGGGTCAGTGCGTTGAAGAGAGTTGATTTGCCGACGTTGGGCAGTCCGACGATGCCAATAGTAAGAGCCACGAGCATTGATTCTACCCGCAGCAGGCCTCGAACCTTCCAGCGGCCGTTCCTGGATGCCCGCCGGACGATGCGGACATAGTCCCCGCCGGATTGGCGCTGCCCTAAATTGTCACAGGGGCATGCCACAGTGAGGATATGGATGCTTTCGCCCTGATTCTTGCCCTGTTGATGCTTCTGGTGGGCGCCTTTGCCGGTGCCGCCGCCACTTACTTATCGTTCCGCCGCCGTGCACATGCGCTGGAGGAGGATTTCGACGCCGTCTCGTCCCGCCTTTCCGAGGTCAGCGCCCAGTTCGCCGCCGCCGACGCCGAACGCCGCCTCCTCAGCATCCAGAACCGGGAGCTGGGCGACTCGCGCAGCCAGGACGGGAATGTGCTGCGCGCGCTCGCGCCGGTGGCGGAAAAGCTGACCGCCGTGCAGCAGCAGGTGGCACTGCTGGAGCGTGACCGCCTTGAGCAGTACGGGCAGCTTGCACAGCAGCTCCAGGAAGCCCGCCTGTCCGACGCCCAACTGATCCGTTCCACGCATGCCCTCGAATCTGCCCTCCGCTCCAACAGCGCCCGCGGGCAATGGGGCGAGGTGCAGCTGCGCCGCGTGGTGGAGGCATCCGGGATGCTCAAGCACGTGGATTTCCTGGAGCAGGTCCACAGTTCCGGAGCGGACTCCACGGTCCGTCCCGACCTCGTGGTCCAG
>DATCVX010000553.1:0-7587 GCA_036566705.1 Arthrobacter sp.
GAGCCGGATATTCTGCTGGCCAGTGCCCGTCAGCTGGGCCGCCACGGAGATGGCGTAAAGTGCCCGCCCGGAGCTGGGCTGCGGTCGACTGGGCTGTGGTCGACTGGGCTGCGGGGCTCGGCCGGATGCCGGCTCTGTCATGTCTGCTCCAAAATATCCTCAATGAATCCCTTGCCTCAGTTTGGCACGGGTGCTATAAAAAATCTATATCCAGCACCATAGATAAGGGGGTGCGGATATGAACCCAAAAACCAACATTTGCATGCTGAAGGAGTGGGAAATGATGTTGATGCGTACGGACCCGTTCCGTGAGCTGGACCGGCTTACCCAGCAGGTCTTTGGAACCGCGGCACGACCTGCGGCCATGCCGATGGACGCCTGGCAGGAGGACGGGGAGTTCGTCGTGGCGTTTGACCTTCCGGGCGTGAACGTGGACACCGTGGACCTGAACGTTGAGCGGAACGTCCTGACGGTCCGGGCGGAGCGTCAGGACCCGACCCAGCCCAATGTCGAGCTGGTCGCCGCCGAACGTCCCCGCGGTGTGTTCAGCCGCCAGCTGATCCTGGGCGACACCCTGGACGCGGACAAGATCAAGGCCAGCTACGACCAGGGTGTCCTGACACTGAGGATCCCTGTGGCCGAGCAGGCGAAACCGCGCAAGATCGAGATTGAAACAAAGGGCCAGCTGCACGAGATCGGAAGCTAGCCCCTCGTATCATCGGCCATCCGGCCGCGGCGCGGGCAGGGAACCCTGCCCGCGCCGGTGCCGGATCGAACCTGACCGTCTACGAAGGCGTCCCGCATGGACACACCGCACTGGGAGAAATCTGACAGGGAAGTCCCGGACGGCGCCTCCCTGCCGGACCACTACGCAGCCCTGCAGGTCCGGCCGTCGGCCAGCCAGCAGGAAATCGCCCGCGCCTACCGTGCCCTGATGCGCAACCTCCATCCCGACGTCGACGGCGGCAGGCCTCCGGAGAGCGCGGCAGGCAAACAGGGCGCGGACCGGAACAACGACCTGCTGCTCATCATGCAGGCATTTGCCGTCCTTCGGGATCCGGGCCGCCGCGCGGCCTACGATCGAAGCCGTGCCCGGCCCCAGGCGGTTTCCCGCACGGGGCCGGGCGCGCAAAGCATCCCTGTCCGCCACATCCGCAGCCATACGGACAACCCGGACCACACCATCAGAATCACCCCGGTCCGCTGGGAAAGCGGACCGTGGGCCTGACCCGCCCATCCCAAGGAGGAGCACCACCATGAGCGAGTGGCGCCGCTACGATTCTCACCTGATGCCGGCTTTCCACGAGCGCTTTGAACAGCGCTGGGGCCAGGACACTGCACCGTTCCTCGACCCGGAGGCGCATGAGGAACCTGTGCCCCGGGCCCAATGGATCAACCCGTCCACCGGTGCGGCCCTCGCCGTGGTGCCGGTGTGGACGGCGGACGAGGGCCAGCAGCGCTCGTTCGGTGTGTTTTATTTGCCGCCCGCCGGTGACATCTGGGTGCTCCGTCCGGGCTACACCGGATACCTGGAGCCGGCCGACGGGGACACTGAACACCTCGTCACGCTGCGGAACGACGCATACCGCAAGGCCGTGGCACATGCCAAGGAGTTCCTGTTCGGCTCACAGTGAGCCGGCAGGGCCGCTTCCCAGCAGGCTGCGGGTGAGGGCTTCGGCGTCGGCCGTGAGGTCCTCCACCGCGGCCTCGAGGTGCGCGTCGGAGACCGGTGCGTCTTCCAGCGCGGCGGCCACCACGGCCCGGCGGACCAGTTCGCGGGCAAAGGAAGCCGTGGTGCCTTCCGTCCGTTCCGCTGCGGCGTGCAGCGCCTCCGGGCTGAAAGCCACCCGGCGGCCGTACAGTTCCAGCAGCCGGACCCTCTCGGCGTGTGCCGGGAGCGGGATTTCGACGGCCAGGTCCACCCGGCCCGGACGCTGGGCCAGGGCCCGTTCCAGCATGTCGGGCCGGTTGGTGGTGAGCACAAACGCGACGTCAGCGTCGTTGTCGAGGCCGTCCATGGCGTCCAGCACCTCAAACAGCAGCGGCTGCGGGCCGTGCCCGAAGCTCCGGTCCTCGGCGATCAGGTCGCAGTCCTCCAGCACCACAATGGAGGGCTGCAGCGCCCGGGCCATGCGCGCCGCGTCCGAGATCCTGGCGAGCGAACCGCCCGAGAGGAGGATCGCCGTCGACCCGGCACTCTGGCTCAGCAGGTGCCGGACCGTGTGGGTCTTGCCCGTTCCAGGCCGGCCATAGAGCAGGATGCCGCGCTTGAGGTGCTGGCCGTGGTCCTTGAGCGAGGCTCGGTGGGTGGCGATCCCCACGGTGTGGTCGGCCACCTTCTGCAGCAGGCCGGCAGGCAGGATTACGTCCGACGCCGGCAGGCTGGGCCGGTGATGGAAGGTCACCCCTGCGGCGCTGGGTCCGTATTCGGACATCACGAGGGAGATGACCTGGCCCTTGAGGACGCTGTTGCTGTCCATCCTGTGCCGGAACTCTGTGAGGAAGCCTGTTGCGGCTTCCTGCCCGGCAGCCAGGACTTCCAGGGAAGCGGTCTGGCGCCCGGACCGGGGGTCGGCGTCGCGCTGCAGCACCGCCAGCGGCCCGCCGCCGAAGCTGAAAAGCCACAGGCCCAGCGCCACAGCCTGCCGGTGCTCATCCGGGCCTACCGCCAGGTTGGCATAGTCCGGCTGGGCGAGCGGGAACTGCGGAAACATCTGCGACTGCTGGACCATGTCACTCAACGACTGGTGGTGCCGCTGGCCGCCGCCGCCGATGCCCACCAGCCGGCCGGCAGGGTCCTGCCCAACGAGCTCCGCCATCACAATGTCGGCGTCGACAAAACGGTGCGGCGGGATATTCTCCACCACCACCGAAAGCTCCTCGGCCGGCACGCCAAGATGCTCGGTCAGTGCTTCAAGGAGTTGCTTTCCGGCCTGCTGCCGGTGGTTTCCGGACTGCGCCAGCTGGACCAGCGCGGCAAAATCATCGATGAACTTCCCCAGTTTTTCATCCATCCCCAGACCCTAGCAGGAGGCCCCGGGTTGCTACTCGTCAGCCGCCCGGCCGTGTGCCATTCTGAGGGGTACAGTTCCTAACCCAGCTAAGGAAGTTGGCTCTACCGTGCATATCACCGCCAAGGATTTGGCAGCCCTCATCCCGTCCGGATTCACCCTGGGCGTGGCCACCGCGGCCTTCCAGATCGAAGGTGCGTTGGAGGAGGATGGCCGCGGCCCGGCAGGATGGGATGTTTTCGCGTCCAAACCGGGAGCCATTGTTGAAGACCACAGCCCGGCGATCGCCTGCGACCATTACCACCGGATGCCGGGAGACGTCGCCCTCATGAAGCAACTGGGCGTGGACTCCTACCGCTTCTCCCTGGCGTGGCCGCGGATCCAGCCCACCGGCAGCGGAGCCGTGAACCGGGCGGGACTGGATTTCTACGACCGCCTCCTCGACGAGCTGCTGGCCAACGGGATTTCGCCCATGGTCACCCTGTACCACTGGGATACGCCGAAGGCACTGGACGACGCCGGCGGCTGGATGAACCGTGACACCGCCTACCGGCTGGGCGAGTTCGCCGCGATCGCCGCGGAAGCCTTCGGCGACAGGGTGGCGCGCTGGGCCACCATCAACGAACCCGCCACGGTCACCACCAACGGCTACACTCTGGGGCTGCATTCGCCCGGTGAGTCCCTCATGCTCAACGCTTTCCCCACCGTGCACCACCAGTTGCTGGGCCACGGCCTCGCCGTGCAGGCTTTGCGGGCCGCGGGCGTTCCCGGCGAGATCGGCATGACCAACGTCTACTCGCCGATGGTCCCCAACTCCATTAACCCCCTCGACAAGATCAGCGCCGGCCTGATGGACCTAGCCCAGAACCGGCTGTACGCGGACCCGGTCCTGTTGGGGAAGTACCCCGACCTCATCCGCGCCGCGAAGATTTTCAGCTCCTTCGACCACCCGGACGAGGACATGGAGATCATCTCCCAGCCGCTGGATTTCTACGGGCTGAACTACTACATGCCCACGAAGGTGGCCGTAGGCCCTGGACAGGGCGCCGTTCCGGCGAGCATGGCCGAAGCCATGGGCAGCGACCTGAGCGCCATGGGCAACGGCGGCACCCCGTTCCACGTCGAAGCCTGGCCGGAAGCGGATGTCACCGCCTACGGCTGGCCCGTCAAGTCCGAATACATGGGTGTCGCGCTGAAGGAAATGGCGGAGCGCTACCCGAACCTGCCGCCCGTGATCATCACCGAGGGCGGGGCGAGCTTTGAGGACATCATCGTCCGCGACAAGTCCACCAACACGACGTTCATCCCGGATGAACGGCGCCTGAAATACCTCTCGGACCACTTGGAAGCGGCGCTCAAAGCCACAGCCCCGGGCGGGGAGGCCGAAGCAGTGGACCTTCGCGGCTATTACGTCTGGTCCCTGATGGACAACTTCGAGTGGTCCGCAGGCTATAACCAGCCGTTCGGCCTGCTCCACGTGGATTTCGAGACCCTCGAACGCACACCCAAGGCGTCGTACTTCTGGTTCCAGGAACTGCTTGAGGAACGGAACCTGGTGGCCGCGGCGGACACCGCCGTCGCGCAGGCTGCCAGCCCGGAATCCGACTGGACGGAAGGGAACGACGACGACGTGACCACGTTGGGTGCCACCGCTTAGCCGGGCGGAGCTCGAGTCCGGGGGGGTCCTGAAGCGGGTCCTGCGGCGCTAGAGGAGGTCCAGGGACTTCAGCTGCTTGGCCATGCCGGCGCCGTCGGGCGAATAGATCCACGGCACCACCGAGGCGCTGTGATCCCCGTCTTCGGAGTGTCCGCCCGCAAACACGGCCTCGCTGACGGAAAGCTGCCGGATGGCGATTGCGGCGACCTTGTCCGGGTGCTCCTGGGCGAAGCCTGAGTAGATCTGTTCGTCGTGCTGGCCGTTGTCGCCGATCAGGAGCCAGCGCATGTCCGGGAACTCCTTGGCGAGGCGTTCGAGGTTGCGGTGTTTATGCTCCTGGCCGCTGCGGAACCACCTGTCCTGGGTCAGTCCCCAGTCGGTAAGCAGCAGTGCCCCGGCCGGATACATGTTGCGGCCGAGGAAGCGCGCCAGGGTGGGGGCTGCGTTCCACGGCCCGGTGGACAGGTAGATTACGGGGGCTTCAGGATGCTCGACGGTGAGCCGGTCCAGCAGGACCGCCATCCCGGGCGTGGCCATCCGGGCCCTCTCGCTGAGGACAAAGGTGTTCCACAACGCGAGGAAGGGGCGGGGCAGGGCCGTGACCATGACGGTGTCGTCAATATCGGACACGATGCCGAAGGTGGTGTCCGGCGCGATCACCTGGATGAGCGCCTCCACGGGCTCAGTCCCTTCGGCGCGCAGGACGGCCGTGTGCCAGCCGGGGGACAGCCGGATGTCCACCACGGTGTCGATCAGGCCGCCGCGGTCCGCCTTCACCGTGGTCACGACGTCTTCTATGGTGACTTGGACGTCGGTGAACTGCACGGGAACGCTGGTGAAAGCCCGCCAGCCGCGGACGTTCTGGTTACCGTTGCGGACGGCGTGTTCGGCCCGGCTGCCCGGTGCCGGCTCCTTGGTGAGCAGCACGCGGCCCAGTACCCGCACCCACTCAGTGGATCCGTAACCCTGGTACGCGATGGTTTTCGGCACGAAGTTCCAGCGTTTTGCCAGCTGCAGGCGGACACCGTTAACGCCGTCGGAGAGCCGGTGAGCCAGCCGGAAGGCGCGGTTGCCGGCCAATGATGATTTCTGCGGGGCCCTGTCCATGCCTCCACTCTGCCACAGGCGCTTGCGTGAACGCCCAGCGTGACTTTAGCCGGCGCCCAGGATCCAGCGCAGGGTGTCTGCGTTCCGCACGGCGTTCCCGCCGCCGTCGTTATTGAAATACACAAACACGTCCCGCCCGCTGGCCTCCCATTCCCGGATGCGGTCAGCCCACCAGCCCAGATCCCCGTCCGAATACGAGCCGCCGTAGAGGTGCTGATGGTCCGGGCCGTGCAGCCTGACGTAGATGAAGGGCGCCGTGGCGCGGAGGATACACGGCAGGTTGGCTCCGCTCATGATGCAGTACGCGGCCCCGTGCCGCTCCAAGAGCGCGTATATGTCCTGATGGTCCCAGCCGGGGTGCCGGAACTCCACGGCCACGCGGATCCAGTCCGGCACTTTGGCGAGGAAATATTCCAGCCGGGCGTCATCCCTTGCCTGCTGCGGCGGGAGCTGGACCAGGAGGACCGCCCGTTTATCGCCGAGTTCGTGCCAGCACCGGGAGATCCGTTCCAGCCAGACCTCCGGCGCATACAGTTTCTTGCCGTGCGTCAGCCCGCGCGGCGCCTTGACCGACATGGCAAAGCCGTCGGGAAGCCGCCGCCGCCAGCTGGCGAAGGACATGTCCCTGGGCCAGCGGTAGAAACTCGCGTTGAGTTCCACGGTGCCGAACCGGGAAACATAATGCTGAAGCCTGTCCCGAACCGCTAGCCCGGGCGGGTACAGCACATTCTCCCAATGGTCATAGCTCCAGCCCGACGTTCCAATGTGGATTGCCATGTCAGCTGAAATGGGTCTTCAGCGTGCCGCCGCCCGCGGATTCCACAATGGCAGCGGCTACGTCGCGGAGCTTCACGTTGCGCGTGCTGGACGCGGATTTGATGAAGTCAATTGCCTCGTCCTGGGTGCACCTGTTCTGCCCGATGATGATTCCCACGGCCGTATCGATCACCGTGCGGGAATCGAGGGCCGCCTTCAGGTTGGCCGCGGTGTCCGAATGCTGGGCCAGCCGCACGGCAAGCCGCATTCCCTTGGAAGCCTGGGACACATAGCTGAGGGCATGCTCCACGGCGTTGGCGTCGAAAGCGCCCGGACGGTCCGAATAGAGGTTGATCCCCGCCTTGGCGTCATCCCCGGAAAGCTCGAAGGGTACGGCCAGGACCGAGCGGATGCCATGGTTCAGCACCTTGGCAGCATATTCCGGCCACAGGGTTTCGGTCTTGAAGTCCCGGATGTGAACGAGGACACCTTCCCTGGCGCATTGGAGGCAGGGGCCGTCGCCGTAGTCGTACTGGAGCTCATCAAGCAGGCGCGCCCGGTCGCCGCTGCTGGCCACCGTGACGGCGGTCCGGTGGCGGAGCAGGGTGATCCCGCAAAGAACTTCGCCCCGGGGTCCGGAGAGGTTTTCGGCCGAATACGTTGCGAGTTCATTGAGGAAGTCCTCAACGTCCTGGGTGTCCAGGAGTAGATCCTGTATTTTCTCGATGACCAGGCTGGTAGGTGGCTGTTCCAAGGGTGCCTCCGGTGTTGCGGGCCGGAACCGGGGAACCTGGCCTGCTGGCGGCCACCACCAGTGGCCATAGGCAGCTGCATTACCCTGATTTCAGGCTACACCCCGGGATCCTCCGGCCGGCCGGGCACGCGTGTGGCAGGGTAGGGAAATGGCGCGAATTGAGGATTATGCGGTAGTCGGCGACCTCCACACCGGGGCGCTGGTGAGTACGGCCGGGTCCATCGACTGGCTGTGCCTGCCCCGGTTTGACTCCCCGGCCTGCTTCAATGCGCTGCTGGACACTCCGGACGCGGGCAGGTGGC
>DATCVX010000554.1:0-4657 GCA_036566705.1 Arthrobacter sp.
TCGTCTTCCTCTCCAGCATCTTCGTCACCATCGCGGCGATGATCATCCGGCGCAAGCTGGACGAATCCCCGGTCTTCGAAGAAATCAAGCGGACCCGCGAAGAACCGCCTGCACCACTCAAGGAAGTAGCCAAGTTCGGCAAGGCCAACGTCCTTCGTGTCACGATGATGACGTTCGGCGTCAGTGCCCAGTCCTACACCATCCAGGTGTTCATGGCGACCTACCTGATCTCAGTAGTCGGAACGGACCCCAAATTCATCCCCCAGGTACTCCTGATCGGTGCCCTTTGCGGCGGTGTGGCAGCAGTGGCCTTCGGAATGCTGTCGGACAAAATCGGCCGCCGGCGCGTCGTCTCAATCATCACCGGAGCGCTTGTTCTCTTCCCGGCACCCGCCTTCATGCTTCTCACCACCGGGTCACCCGTAGCCATCATCCTGGTGATGGTTGTCGGCTTTATGCTGGCCTGCCAGGGTGTTGTGGGCGTGCACATGAGCTACTTCCCGGAAATCTTCGGCAGCCGCTACCGTTACGCCGGCGTCACTCTCGGCCGCGAATTCGCCTCAATCATCGGTGGCGGCGTCGCCCCAATGATCTGCGCCGGACTCCTGGCACTCTTCAGCAACTCATGGATCCCGGTTGCCATCTACATGTCCCTGGTCATGCTCGTCAGCTTCATCGCCACCCGGCTCACACCGGAAACACTCAACCGCGACCTCACCGACCCTGAAGATGCCCGGCACCACAGCGAAATCATCACGGCCACGGACGGCGCCCCAGCCGGCGTAAGCGCCGCGCAGCACGTCAAGTAAAACCCTGAACGTCCGACGGCGGCACGCGCCGCCGTCGGGCACGTCACCACTTCCCACCTGACCAGAAGGAACTTCAATGCAGCGCCTCGATGACCAGGGCACTCTTCTCCGCCCCGCCCCGTCCGCCATCCTCAGCGCAACCCGGGTTGTTGCTGTCCTCCGCGCCGCCCACGCCTCGGAGTACGCCCCGGTCATCGAGGCGCTCCGGCTCGGCGGCGTCCGCAGCATCGAACTGACGCTCAGCACACCCGGGGTCTGGGACGAACTGCCCCGCCTGCAGGAGATGTTCGGCGGCGTCCTGGAAATCGGCGTCGGAACCGTCACCACAGCAGCCGAAGCAGAAACCGCCCTGGACCTTGGCGCGGCCTACATCGTCACCCCCGTCACCGATCCGGACGTCATCAAAGTCGGCGTCCGCCGCGGCGTGGCCGTCTACCCGGGCGGCCTGACACCCACCGAACTCCACGGCGGGTGGAAACTGGGCGCCACCGCAGTCAAGGTCTTTCCCGCCTCCACCGTGGGTGCCGGCTACGTCTCCCAGCTGCGCGGCCCCTTCCCCGACATCCAGGTCATTCCTTCCGGCGGTGTGGACATCGACGACGTCCCCGCATGGATCCGGGCCGGAGCACTCGCGGTCAGCCTGGGCGGGCCCCTCCTGGGCGATGCCTTCAAGGGCGGCGACCTCCAGGAGCTTACTGCCCGGGCGCGGCGCGTCCGCGACCTGGTGGACCAGACCGCAAACCAGGTCGGAGCAGCCCGGTGAACGCCGCGCCTTACGTGCTCACCTTCGGCGAAACCATGGCGCTGATGCGTGCTGACCAAGTCGGTCCGCTCGCCCACGCATCCACGCTGAGCCTGGGCATCGGCGGCTCGGAATCCAACGTCGCCATCGGGCTCCAACGGCTCGGTGTCCAGGCCGTCTGGTGCGGACGCGTGGGAGCCGACTCCTTGGGCAACCTGGTGGAGCGGGAAATCCGGGCCGAAGGCGTTGACGTCCGTGCCGCCGTCGACCCTTCCGCCCCCACCGGGCTGATGATCAAGGAACGCCGGACCCCCGCCACCCAACGCGTCAGCTACTACCGGTCCGGCAGCGCCGGATCCCGGATCACGCCGGAGGACATCGACGGACAGCTGATCTCCGGCGCCCAACTCCTGCACGTCAGCGGCATCACCCCCGCGCTCTCCCCGCAGGCGGCGTCAACCCTCAGGTACGCCGTCGACGCGGCCAGAGCTGCAGGCGTGCCGGTTTCCTTCGACCTCAATTTCCGCGGCAACCTCTGGTCCGCCGAAGGTGCGCGAAGCGTCTACCGGGACATCATCCCGCTCGCCGACATCGTGTTCGCGGGCGACGATGAAGCCGCGATCGCAGTCGGCGCCGGCGACGCGGAGGAGCTGGCCCGGCGAATCGCTGCGCTCGGCCCCAGCCAGGCTGTCATCAAGCTCGGCGCTGACGGCGCGCTGGCCCTGATTGATGGCACGGTGTTCCGCCAGGCCGCAGTCACCGTCGATGCCGTGGACACGGTGGGCGCCGGTGACGCATTCGTCGCCGGCTACCTGGCCGAACTCGTCTCCGGCCAGGGACCGCGGGACAGGCTTCAGACCGCCGCAGCAACCGGGGCGTTCGCCTGCCTCGTCCCGGGAGACTGGGAAGGCTTCCCCCGCCGGCACGAACTCCCGATCCTTCAGGCGCGCGAGCCCGTCAGCCGCTAAGGGTCCGGCCCCGCCCTCTCACGAGGCCCAATCAGGACACCCCGAGAAGAAGCCCCAACCCAGGAGACGACGATGACTTTGACGCGCGCGGACCAGACCCCCTTTTTTGTTGGGGCCTACGCTGCTGCACCAAGCCTTTCCGGTTGGGATCCCAGTGCAGAAGGGAAGTTCTTGAGTTCCGTCCTTGCCCTGGACGGCGTGGCCGGCCTCGAAGTCCCCTTCACGGGGAAGCTGCACAAAAACGACGAAGCCTGGTTCCTGAAACAACTCCCCGACGGCGCCCGCTTTGTGGTCACCACAATTCCCGGGACCATGGCCAGGCTTCAAGCCGACCAGACCTTCGGCCTTGCCTCAACGGCCGTTTATGGCCGGAGGTCCGCGATAAATTTCGTCAAGGAAGCGCTGGACGCGGTGAAACGGCTAAACCAGCAACTGGGGAGGCCCGCCGTCGTTGCCCTGGAACTGCACGCCTCGCCGGTGGCAGTCAAGGATGCAGCGACAGCTGCGGCCTTGGAAGCCTCGCTGATTGAACTATCGGACTGGGATACTGCCGGCGCCCGCCTCGTGCTGGAGCACTGCGACGCGCTGGTGCAGGGCCAGGCACCCGCCAAAGGGTTCCTCGCCCTGGAAGCGGAGGCAGAAGCAGTTCAACGTGCCAACGACGCCACGGCGAACTCGATGGGTATCGTCATCAACTGGGGCCGGTCCGTTATTGAGCAGCGAAGGCCAGAGGCTGCCCGTGAACACATTGCCTACCTTCGTGATCGAGGCCTCCTGCGGGGCATTGTATTCTCCGGATGCGCCGGCGTTGACACCAGGTTCGGCGGCGCCTGGGCTGACGTTCACGTCCCTCCGGCTCCTGCCGCGGCAGCCCCTACTGAGGGTATCAACGGCATGGACTCCGACCAGGAGCTCCTTGAGCCTGACTCGCTGCTGACAGGTCACCGAATTGAAGAGTGCCTTCGCACTGCCGGCGCACCAACGGAAACTGGCTTCCGTGCAATCAAAGTTGCAGCCCGCTCAAACGCGACTGTGGAACAACGGGTGAGGGTCATCTCCCAAACATTGGCGTCGGTGAATAACGCTTCGCCAGGCCAAGCAGGTTTTTCCTGATGCCTTTGGGGTGTGCGGGCACCTGACGAAGGGTCGGTTATCAGCGTTTCAATTGGGTCGGCACGAGACGAGAGAATCGCGCATCTTTCCGTGATTACCGGCGCGGTTCACGGAGAGGCTGGGTGGGTCGCCTTCGGTAGCGTTGGAGCCGGGTTGACGTCGGCTACCGGTGGAGCGAAGACAGCAGGTATGCGCTATTCCCAACTCCCATTTCTCGAGTTTGTCGCTGGGAACGAGGCTCGCCACCGGTTGGCCGACACACGCTCGCTCGGTGAATCCGTGCCGATTCGAGTTCACTAGTCAGAACGATATTGACCAGAATCCCGCCACGGCGGAGATGGATACCAAGAAATGCACGTCCGTGGACCACGTGGAACGACGAGGCGTTCTCCTGCAGCGCACACCCCTCCAGCGGAGATATCTTGTCCCGAAGCGAACCGTATACGCTGGACGAGATAGGGTCACCATCGATGCGTTCTCTTGCTGTGCGAGGCATTTAGCAAGCGTAAGGTCATTTGCTTGCTCCTGTCCGAAAGGTCCGGTCGGAACCAACCGGGGAGGGATCACGCCGAGGCAAATCTCTAACGGGTCACGCCTGCACCACCGGGGGCGAAGCGGACAGCCTTCTATCAAGCCATCGGAGTGGGCCGACTGCTCCCGGGCCCTCCGGGCGGACAGGTCGTCTATAAGACACCGCAGCGGGGCGGGTCAGATATGAAGGGAGTCACGCCCGGCGGTCCCGGGAAGCAGTCTGCCAACCAACCTCGGGCTGGTCACTACCTATTAGAGATATGTGGGAGGGGCTGTGGCCCGGGGCCGGGTTCTGGTCCTTCTGATCGTCCATTGTCGCCGGGCCGGTGCCGGACCGCGGGCTCTTGGGGTGTGCTGGTCCGGGTGGCCGCGGTCCGGAACCTTGCCCCCGGCGGGAATGGCCTTTGTCAGAAGGACCAGGAGGTGGTGGGGCTGGAACCTTCTCTTCAATCTCGCGTGGGTTGTCCCCAGACTTAATCCATTGGGGCAGAGCC
>DATCVX010000555.1:0-3722 GCA_036566705.1 Arthrobacter sp.
CCGCCCGTACTGGTGGATCGGCGGGTTCGGGTCCGCACCGCTCCGCAGCCCCGGAAAATCGTCCAGGACGGCCTGCTCGCTGACATTCAAATCTCCAGACATTGCCCTCTCCTCACCCAGGCGTACAGCAAGGACTATGCACCGCAGGGCGTTACTGGAGTGTTACGGCTTTCGCGGAGGTTCGTCCGGCCAGTCAGGGGGCTCCCTCCCCGGGGCGTCCCACGGCAGGCCCTCCCCCGGCCGGGTCTTGGTTTCGCGGCGGGACAGCCAGGCGTCCACAAACAGCCGCTCCGTCGGCGTGAAGCCTGCCGCCACGTCCGCCGGAACGTCACCGGTGTACCAGCTGGTTCCTGGGACTGCCTGCGGCAACGGCACGTCAGTCGGCATCCGGACTATCGCAATCCGCGGCGGCAGCGATTGGAGGACGACGGCGTGCCGGCGCACCAGCTCCAGCCGGCTGCCTGCGGCATCCTGTGCGTCAAGCACCACGAGGGCTTCCACGAAGTCCTGCGGCTGTTGCTTCTCCGGACGGCGGGCCATACCGTCGCTAGGTCCTGGATCCATGCGGTTTTCCCCCCACACCGTCCAAGACCCCCCGTGCCTGCCGGTCCACAAGCCCGGTCAACAGCTGCTGGGATGCCCCGAACAGGATGGCCCAGGCCAGGATCTGCGGCGCCGAATCCAGCGCACTCAGCCCCGGCACGAACCCGCCCCCCATCAGGACCAGGCCAAGGACAGCGGTCAATGCGCCGGTGGGGAGTTTGAGGACGGTCAGGGCAATCGGAAGGCTGAACGGGACCGGGGTTGCCTCCATCCGGTGCAGGGACGTTGCTCCGGACACCGCCGCCGCTACCAGGCCGACGAACTGGATCAGGAAGATGTCGCCGGGCATCGCCGTCCGGAGGATCACCAGGTTCTTGTCGTCCCCATTGCCGGGGCGGTACAGCGATTCCGCGGCCGGGCAGACGATTTTTTCGTCCGGGTTGAAGCACAGGGGAATGGACTGCGGGGAACTCAAACCCCAGATTCCCAATGCCACGGCGACGGAAAACAGAACAACCGTGGCCACCACCACCGCGTTCCGGAAGTTCCGCACCTTGATGTACTGCTGCCGGGAATGCGACCGCGACGCCGTAAGGGCTATGCCCAGGCTTTCCCTGGTGTCGATAGTGACCGGCTGGTCAAGGATTTGCTTGGACAGCGCCTCAATCCGGCGTCTCCGGGGATCCTCCGCCTCAAGGTACCGGCGGACATCCGAATGGATACCGGGGAAGTGCCCCTGGATGTAGTCGTCCGGCGCACGCAGCAGCAGCAGTGACTCGGCGGCGTCCAGGTTGCTGACGGCGCACTCAATGGCGGACCCGCCGAAATCGGTGAAACCGCGGTGGTTCCGGCCCCCGGCTGAGGTCTCGGCGATATCGAGGTGCCGGCTTATGCCCTCGTCGAGGACGGCGAGGAATTCATCGTTGCTGCGGGACTGCATCCATACGGACAAGGCCCGCAGCCGGGTAGCCCGCGTCAGGACCTGCTCCGCCCAGATCCTGTTCTTGTGGCGCAACCGGCCAGGGTGGGGTGTCCCGTTCTCGGTTGGATCGCTCATTCCGGTCGCCTTCCGCCCGTGCGGCTGAGTCTGTCATCCCCTACGAGCCCCCAGTATGGGCAGGCGGCGTTACACGGGCGTTACGGGACCGTCCTTCCATGGCTCATTTGGCCGGGCTGACCACCATCGCCGAGCCGCCTCCGCGCCTCACGGGCTCCGCCGCGGCGGTCATTTGTCCTTGAGGCCCGAATTCGATGGCGGTCGCGGCGCCGATCTCTGCTGCAGACGTAAAGGCGTCCCCTGCGGGTACCAGGTTATGGCCGTATGGTGCCAGCTGAGGCCCATAGAGCGTGATGAAGTCCGGCTCGGCTGTGACATTCGCTGTGTTGCGCTGGGCTGCGCGGGGCGCGGCCAGGGCGTCAAGAATGCCCATTCCCAAATCCACCCGGTTCAAGATCGTTTGCAGCACCGTGGTGATGATGGTCGATCCGCCGGGCGAACCAAGCGCCAGGAACGGTTCTCCTTCGTGGAGGATGATGGTGGGCGACATCGACGAACGCGGACGCTTCCCTGCCTCAATCCGGTTGGGGTCATCCGGATTGGGGGAGGTATAGGAGAAGTCGGTCAGCTCGTTGTTGAGCAGGAACCCGCGGCCTGGCACAACGATGCCCGAGCCGCCCGTCTGCTCAATGGTGAGGGTGTATTCCACCACGTTGCCCCACTTGTCAGCCACGGTCAGGTTGGTGGTTGAGATGTTTTCAGTGTCATTCTCATTGGCGGCTGCAGCGGGTGGAACCGGGCACACACCGTCGTAGGAGGTCACGTCCCCGGCGGGTACCGGCTTGATTGGCGCCGTCGCCGGGTCGATTTCGCAGGACCGTTCCTTGCCAAACAGGGGGTCCGTCAGTGCTTCGGTGGGAACGTCAACAAAAGCCGGGTCGCCCAAATACTTGGCCCGGTCAGCGAACGCAAGCGCACTCGCCTCGAAGTAGTGGTGCAGCGCTCCGGCGTCGGACATCCCGGCGAGGTCGAACGGCTCCAGGATGTTCAGGGCCTCACCCACCGTCGTCCCGCCGCTGCTGGACGGCGCCATGCCATAGACGTCGTAGCCGCGGTAGTTGACGTGCGTAGGCTCCCGGTCGATCGTCCGGTACGCGGCGAGGTCCGCCGTCGTGAGGTATCCGGGAACAGCGGGAATCGACACGGGGGTCGTCGCGGGTGGGACGGGGGCAGGAGCCACCCAGGTGGGATCCTTCGGCGGAACCTGGACCGTGGCGGCGATCTGCGCCGCAAGCGGGCCGCCGTAGAAGGCATCCGTTCCCTCCCTGGCGAGGAGCCGGTAGGTCTTGGCGAGGTCCTGGTTGTGGAAGACACTGCCGACGGCTGGGGCGTCGCCGCCGGGAAGGAAGAGCTCACTGGTTGGCGTGAACGCGGAGAAGCGGACTTTGTTGTCAAGGGTCTGCTGGCGGAACGTCTCGTCCACTACAAACCCGCGGTTGGCAACCTTGATGGCAGGTTCGAGGGCCTCGGCGAGGTCCAGGGTGCCCCATCGTTCCAGTGCCCGTTCCCACGTCGCCGGCGTGCCTGGGACGCCTACCGAGACGCCGCTGGAGACGAGCTCGGCGAACGTGTAGAAGGTTCCGGTCGCCGGGTTCACGAACGCAGTGGTCGGCATGGTTGCCGGTGCGGTCTCCCGGCCGTCGATCGTGCCCACCTTGCCGGTCTTCGCGTCATAGAACACGAAGTACCCTCCGCCTCCGATCCCGGCGCTGTATGGCTCGGTCACACCCAGGGTAGCGGCCGCGGCGACGGCGGCATCCGCCGCGTTGCCTCCATTGCGGAGCACCTCGATCGCCGCGGCAGATGCATCCGGGTCCACGGTGCTCACCGCGCCGCCGTACCCGGTGGCCGTCGCCTCCTTTGTGGTCTCCCGGGGATCGGCAAACGCGGGACTGGTCACCGCCCCGCCCGTAACGCTCAAAGCCAGAACCGCCGTAATGGCAGCAAATCGACGTTGTGAGGTTGGCATGGTCGCTCCCTGGTGGGGGTGGTGCGGGTTGAGGTGGGCGTCAGCCTACTCCGCGGCAGTACGACATTCAACGGTGTCCGGAAAGCCGCGGCCATGCATGCCTGGATGCCTCCGGGAGGCGTCGTTCAGGCGACAGGGGCCGTATTGCCGGGC
>DATCVX010000556.1:0-6846 GCA_036566705.1 Arthrobacter sp.
GTGGTCATCCGGATGACCAGCGGCACGTTGAACTGCCCGCCTGACATGTGCAGCAGGGTGGCCGCATTGTTCACAAGCTGGTCCAGCGCCAGCAGGCTGAAATTGACGGTCATGATCTCAACAATGGGCCGCATCCCGCCCAGGGCCGCCCCGATGCCTGCGCCCACAAAGCCTGATTCGGACAGCGGAGTGTCCCGGATCCGCTCCGGGCCGAACTCCTCGAACAGGCCAAGGCTCACCGCGAAGCATCCGCCGTATGCGCCAACATCCTCGCCCATGAGGAACACACGTTCATCGCGCTGGAGGGCGTCCCGGATGGCAGCGCGCATGGCGTCGCGGTAGGTGGTCTTCATTGCGGGTCCCGCTCGCTGTAGACGAAGCGTGTCAGGTCCTCCACCGGCTCCAGCGTGCCCGCCTCGGCGAACTCCACCGCTGCCTTCACTTCAGCCTCGACGTCCTGCTGGATCGCTTTCCAGTCCTTTTCGCTCAGCTGCCCGGCGGCTTCAAGGGCGTTCCGCAATGTGTTGATCGGATCGCGCTCCATCCAGCGGGAGACCTCCGCTTTGTCCCTGTACCGTTCGGGATCGAACATGGAGTGGGCCCTGAACCGGTAGGTCCGAAGCTCAAGGAAATGCGGTCCGCCGCCCGCCCGGACAGCATCCACCGCCCGCCGCGCAGTCTCTTCAACGGCCAGGACATCCATCCCGTCCGCGGACCACGAGGCCATTTCGTAGCCGGCCGCCTTGAGGGCAATATCGGTCTGCGACTCGGAGCGGGCCAGCGCGGTGCCCATGGCGTACAGGTTGTTTTCGCAGCAGAACAGTACGGGCAGCTGCCAGAGCGCGGCGAGGTTCAGGCTTTCGTGGAACGCGCCCTCGGCCACGGCGCCTTCGCCGAAGAAGCAGGCGGTCACCCGGGAGCGCCCGGACATCTTGTCGGCGAGTGCCAGGCCCACGGCCAGCGGCAGCCCGCCCGCCACGATCGCGTTGCCCCCGTAGAGCCGGGTGGCGGCGTCGAACAGGTGCATGGAGCCGCCGCGGCCTCGGCAGCAGCCCTCCACATACCCGTACATTTCGGCCAGGATGGCTCCGGCGGGCACACCGCGCAGCAACGCGTGGCCGTGTTCACGGTACGTGGCCACCACGGCGTCGTCCGGGGCAAGGGTGCTTATGACACCAGCGGCGACCGCTTCCTCGCCGATGTAGACGTGCAGGAATCCACGGATCTTGGCCGCACTGTAGAGCTCCACGCACTGCTCCTCGAGCCGCCGCACCCGGAGCATCTGATGGAGCAGGTGGCGTGCATGGCCGGGGTCCGTGTTGCCGGTGGGGCCAACTGATGTGCCGGTCACGCCGGCGCCCCTTTGTCATGGCCTGAGGGGGACTCGATCGTGGAGGTGTCACCCTCCGGAAGGCCGAGCTCACGGGCCTTCAGCAGCCGCCGGAGGATCTTGCCGCTCCGCGTCTTGGGCAAAGCATCGGTGAAGTCCAGCAGCCTGGGTGCCACCGCCGGCCCCAGCCGCTTGCGGGCAAAGCCGATGATGTCCAGCTTCAGTGCCGCCGAGGGCTCCCACCCGGTATTCAGTTCCACGAAGGCCTTGACCAGTTCACCTGCAACGGGATCGGGGACGCCGATCACCCCCGCCTCAGCCACGGCTTCGTGCTCCATCAGTGAGCTCTCCACTTCGAACGGGCCGATCAGATGGCCTGAGGACTTGATGACGTCGTCGCCCCTTCCGACGAACCAGAAGTAGCCGTCGGCGTCCTTCTTCGCCAGGTCCCCCGTGAGATACCAGCCGCCGGCAAAGCATCGCCGGTACCGCTCGTCGTCGTTGAGGTAGCCGCGGAACATGGATGGCCAGCCCGGCCGAAGGGCAAGTTCGCCCACCGCTTCCGGCCCGGTAAGCACAACGGCCTCGCCGTTCCGGATCACCGGCTTGCCGTTCCTGTCGCGGGCCACAATCGCGGCCTCGACGCCGGGCAACGGCCGGCCCATGGAGCCGGGCCGGATCTCCATGGCGGGGTAGTTCGAAATCATGATGCCGCCGGTTTCGGTCTGCCACCAGTTGTCATGGACAGGCTGGCCGAAGGCCTCCTGGCCCCACACCACCGCTTCGGGGTTCAGCGGTTCGCCCACACTGGCAACGAACCGCAGGGCAGACAGATCGTGCTCCGCCGCATGGCTGGCACCGGCCTTCATCAGCATGCGGAGGGCGGTGGGGGCCGTGTACCAGACGGTGACCCGTTGTTCCGCCAGGATCCGGTACCAGCGGTCCGGATCCATTTCCTCTTCATCCACGATGGTGGTCACGCCATGGGTCAGGGGAGCGATCACACCGTAGGAGGTCCCGGTGACCCAGCCGGGATCGGCTGTGCACCAGTAGACGTCGTCCGGGTGCAGGTCCAGCGCAAAGAAGCCGGTGGCCCGGTGCGTCGTGACGGCGTCGTGCACATGGATGGCCCCCTTGGGCGTGCCCGTGGTGCCGCTGGTGAAGTGCAGCAGGGCCATCTCTTCGGCGCCGGTCGGGGCGGTTTCCCTCGGTTCCGCGCCACGCATCAGTTCGGCCAGATCCAGCGTTCCTGGATCCGGACGTCCCTCGGCATCGATCAGCAGGATGTGCTCCAACCCCGGCAGCCGCTCCCGGATCCCGGCGACCTTCCGCCGGTACAGGGCCCGGGTTGTGACCAACACCCGGCCCTCCCCGAGGTGGAGCCGCTGACGGACGGGCTCCGGGCCGAAGGCGGAGAACAGGGGGCAGAACACACTGGCATTCTTGAGCGTCCCCAACGCAGCGATGTACAACTCCGGGCACCTGCCCACGAGCGAAAAGACACGTTCCCCCCGGCGGATTCCCAACCCGTGCAGGACGCCGGCAAACCGTCCGGTCTGTTCCGCCAGGTCTGCGTAGCTCAACGAACGCGCGGTGCCGTCTGCTCGGATGAAACGCAGGGCCTCATGGCCTGCCCGTTCGCCCGCGGCGTGGCGGTCCACAGCCTCGTACGCAATGTTCACGCCTCCTTGGGGCAGCCCGGACAATGCGTGCCTCGCCCCATCCCAGGAGAATGCCGCACAGGTGGCGTCGTAGTCCGCCATGTTGGGGCGGACAGCGAGGGTTCGGATGTCCTTCGGGATGGCAGGCCAGCGGGTTGATGGAGCGGTTCCGGCCGTCATGATTCAATCGGACTCCTCGGCGGACAAGCTGGATAGGGCAGAAAGTCCCGTGGCCGCCGCGTCGGCCATTTCGCTGGCAGGACAAGGGGGCCGTCACAAATCCGGAAACCACTAAACTGGAGACCATGACTCCCCCTGTTGACACCACCGATGCACGCGCCCGCCTTCTTGAGCTGATCAAGGAGCTCGCCGTCGTCCGCGGCAAGGTAATCCTTTCCAGCGGAGCGGAAGCCGACTACTACATCGACCTGCGCCGCATCACCCTCCACCACGAGGCTTCCAAACTCGTGGGCAAGGTCATGCTGGCGCTGGCAGACGACGCCGGCATCGACTTTGAGTGCGCCGGAGGTCTCACCATGGGTGCCGATCCCGTGGGTACCGCCGTGATGCATGCCGCCGTGGACGCCGGCCGGACTGTTGACGCCTTTGTGGTCCGCAAGGCGCAGAAGTCCTACGGCATGGGCCGCCAGGTCGAGGGCCCGTCCGTCGAAGGACGGAACGTGCTGGTATTGGAGGACACGTCCACTACCGGCGGCTCGGCGCTCACGGCAGTGGAGGGTGTCCGCAAGGCCGGCGGGAACGTGGTGGCTGTGGCCGTCATCGTGGACCGCGATACCGGCGCCAAGGAAAAAATCGAAGCCGAAACAGGCGTCCCGTACCTCTTCGCCTTCGGCAAGGACGAACTGGGACTTTCCTAAGCATGCCCGGCCGGCACCGGCGTAAGCTGGTGTCGGCTGGACTGGCGCAGGGGGTCGCCCTAGTATTTGCTCAACCCTTTTTCAGCTGCTATTGGAGAACGCGCCATGCTCCCACCGGAACTTCCTTTGAATACCACCGAGCAGGTCCAGAACCTCATCCTGGACAGTGCGGATTTTGAGCAGTTCCTCAACGAGTTGGCCAGGTTCTCTGCCCACCAGGTGGCAGGCGACGGCGACGACGCCCTGTGCGGCATCACCCTCCTCCGGGACCGGAAAGCTGCCACCATCGGCTGGAGCAGCGATTCTGCCCGCGAAGTGGACGAGATCCAGTACTCACTGTCCCAGGGCCCGTGCCTGACCGCGGCAGAGGAGGAACGCGAAGTCAACGTCCCGGACCTCTTCGAGGAGGACCGCTGGGGCCCGGACTACGCCAACGCCGTCGCGTCCCATGGGCTGCGTTCTGTGCTGTCCCTCCCGTTCAACCTCCAAGGGGAAGCGAAAGCGGCGCTGAACCTCTACTCGGACGTACCGCACAAATTCGACGAACGCGCGGCGGCCAAGGCCCGGGGGTACACGAGGGAAATCTCGCAGGCACTGAGGTTGGCCGTCAGGTTTTCCCTCCACACCGACAGCGCCGCCAACCTGCGTGCCACGCTCGAGTCACGCACTATCATCGACATCGCTGTGGGCATCGTGATGGCACAAAACCGCTGCAGCCAGGACGCGGCGGTCCAGATCCTGACCGAAGCGTCGAGCAACAGCAACACCAAGCTGCGGGATATCGCCAAGTCGCTGGTGGATTCCGTCGGCGGGGCAGGCACCAGAACCCATTACCAGGAACCCGGCAAAGCCCACGCGGGCTAGTCCACTTCGGCGGCTTGTGCCGGGCCGGTACGGAGGATACGCTTGCCGAGGTTGAGCCGTCGGCCATAGACACCCTTATTTGGAGTACCTATGGACCGCAAATTGCACGCCCTCGCTACGCGTGACGTTCTCACGGACACCGTCCGGATTGATATCCGTGGCAGCCTCAATGAGGAATCCCGCCCAGTACTTGTGAACATGGTCCGACGTGTTCGGTCCATGGGCATTCCCTCCCACATCCACGTCGACCTCTCCCGGGCTGCCTTCGTGGAATCGGCTGCACTGGCTGGCCTCCGCAACGATCTCAACGCCATCGACGGGGCTACTCTTCCCGGTATGGCCGTGGGCGGCGTCTCGCTGGTGCTGACCCCGCCCGCCGATGCAGCCCCGCCGGAAGCCGGCGTCAGCGGGCTGTCGCTGGCCATCACCGATGAGCTCGCGGACGATCACGCGGACGGCGCCGACGGGGAGGCCCAGCCTCCCGGTGACGCGATGTTCGGGCGTCCCTTGGCCGAATATTCCGATGACGAACTCCTCACGGCCAGCGACTCGATCTTTGCGCTGCTCGATAATCCAGAAGGCTTCGCCGGCTCGGACCTGCTGGCCAGGTACAACGAAATCGGCCAGGAAATATCACGCCGGAACCCGCTGGACGGCCTGTACGACCCCGCCCGGGAGGGCCTCGCCGCCAGCTGATGCGGCCCGGTCCGGCCAGGGGGTTGCAGCAGGGGCTTCGGCTGTGCGTACGGTAGACACGTGCCGTACAGGGGGGAAACAGATCCGCAGGGACAGCCTGAGCAGCCGGGAATTGACCATGCCCGGCTGCTGGCCAACGCTGCCGCCCTCCGGCAGTTCTCCCGCCGGGGCTTCCTCTGGGGAACAGGAGCCTCCGCCCTGCTGGCCGGGGATATGCTGGTCACCCGCCGGGTCCAGTCGGAGCGGCGGGTCAACAGGATCCTCGAAGTCCGGGACGACTTCGCCGATGCGTACTACCCCGATGCCAGCTGGTTCTTGTTTCCGGGCTACAAAACCAGCTGGGAAGAGGCGCAGTGGATCCTGAACGCCCTGCGCGGAGCGCTGAACAAGCGCGCCCGGCTGGCCGCCGTCGGCTATTCCAACCAGGGGCTGGACATCGACGAACTGGTGATCGCCGTGATTGAGCATGTGCGGGCCAACAAGCTCACCAAACTGTTCTTCTACGGCCACAGCTTTGGCGGCATGGTGGCCACGCAGGTCGCCGCCCGCCTCCGCGAACTCCATGGTGTGGAAGTGGCGTTCATCCTGCTCGATTCCAGCCCCTACAGCAAGCACGACGTCCTGGACCAGAGCTGGTTCGACGGCGTGGTGTTCCTCTACGAGAGCGGTTTCCGTGTCCCGTCCGTGCTGCGCGGCGGGTACGAACTGGGGGAGCGGGTGATCCACAAGGACGAACGGACCTGGCGCCAGATCCTTGACCAGACCCTGGAGCAGCTGTCCCCGATCGCCCCCTCCAGTGTTCTCGTCCAGTCGGAGTCCGCCTACATTTACCACTTCGACGGGCTCCGGTTCGTGGAAAAGCTCGGCGGCGCGAAGATGGCTTACATCGGCAATCCTCGTGACCAGACGGTGCAGTACCAGACGGCCCTGGAGGCGTGGGAGGTTGCCTTCCGTTCCAACATGGTGTCCACAAACCTGCAAACGGAGGGCGCCCGGCCGGCACACGCCAGTCCGGGCTGGAACCCCGCCGTCTACCGGCCCATCGTGGACCAACTGATGAACGAGTTCTTCCCCCTTCCCGGCGGGGGATCGCGCGTGACTGTTTTCTAGGCCTGGGTCCTAGATCTGGCTTTTCAGGTCGGCCACGGAGTTGAGCACCTGGTTCGGCCGGAACGGGTACGACGCAATCTCCTCGCGCTGCGTGATGCCGCTCAGCACCAGGACCGTGTGCAGGCCGGCCTCCATGCCCGCGATGATGTCAGTGTCCATCCGGTCACCGATCATGGCAGTGGTTTCCGAGTGTGCGTCGATCTGGTTCATGGCCGACCGGAACATCATGGGATTCGGCTTGCCCACGATGTACGGTTCCCGGCCGGTGGCCTTGGTGATCAGGGCCGCGATGGCACCGGTCGCGGGC
>DATCVX010000557.1:0-3380 GCA_036566705.1 Arthrobacter sp.
CAGGTCCAGCGTGGGCGGTGCCTGGCCCGGCGCTTCCGGCAATCAGGACCCGGCGGTCTCCTGCTCCTGCGCGTCCCCGCGGGGGACGAGCTTCAGCGACACGGAGTTGATGCAGAAGCGCTGGTCAGTCGGCGTTCCGTACCCCTCGCCCTCGAACACGTGGCCCAGGTGCGAATCGCAGGTGGCGCAGCGCACCTCGACCCGCTCCATGCCCAGCGTCCGGTCGTGGATGTAGCGGACGGTGCCCTCCGCCAGCGGGGCCCAGAAGGACGGCCAGCCGCAGTGCGAATCGAATTTCTCGTTGCTGGTGAACAGCTCCGCACCGCAGGCCCGGCACTGATACACGCCCGCTGTGTGGGTGTCCCAGTACTCGCCGGTGAAGGGCCGTTCCGTTCCGGCCTGGCGCAGCACGTGGTACTCCTCCGGGGTGAGCTCCTGCCGCCACTCGGCGTCCGACTTTCCGGTGCTGCCGGCAGGGTGGTCCGCGGGCAGCAAGTCCTGGGTGGAGTCCGTCGCCTTGTTGCCAAATATCTTGTTTCCGAAGATGCTCATGGCCTGTTCAACGCTCAGGAGTCACCGATAAATCCCGAGCCCGCATAAAGGTGCAGGACGGGAATGCCGAGCTGGTCCTGTGCCTTGCTGGCCCAGTCAGTGTGGAACGTGTCCGACACAGCGTGCGGGCGGGTGACCACCACGGCCTGCGTCACCCCAAGTTCCTTGACCTTGGCCACAAGCCCCTTGACGGCCCCGCCGTCCACCACCTCGCCGGTCACGCCGGCACCCAGCCCCTCGAGGGCGGCCAGCGACACCGCCAGGGTCTCGGCCGCCTCCGCGCGTTCCGATGCCGGATCCGGGGCGCGGCCGGCCAGCTCCCGGAAAGCCTTGGAAATTTCCAGCAGCGACAGATGCTCCAGGAAGTCCACCACCAGGTGGCGTTCCGTATTGGCCGGCACCAGCACCACAAGGCGCGAGTCCGACCCGTTCACCAGCCGTTCTATGTTGACGCGGTCGTCCGCGCCCAGGGGTTCTTCGGTCAGGATGACGATGGGATCGCTCATGCCATCAGCCTAGTCCTGCGCCTCTGCCGGTGCATCCATTTGCCCCGGTGCGGCCCGCCGTGGGGTGTCCGGCGGCTGAGTGGCGGAATATGGCCGACAGGCCTTTGGCAGTAAGAATGGACCCATGGCTTCTTCTACACGGACCCCTGCCCGAACGGCCGCCCCGGTCCCTGCTGCCGACGGCGGGATGTCGCTGCGGGCCAAGTGGACCATCGGCGGTGTCATCGGCGGCGGGGCCCTGGCCGGCCTGCTTGCCACCGGCTCCTCAGCCCTGGCCCTGTACTTTGCGCGGCGGGTGATCACCCCCGCACCGCGCAGGGTGTCGGACCAGGAAGTGCTGGCCGTAATCCGCGAAGGCGAGGGCCAGCAGGTCATCCTCGCGGCCACCCCGGACACCACCGTGGACGGTGTGTACGGGCTCTTCTTCGACGGCGGCAAGGGCCACGCCCGGATCGGCCGCATCGTCTCCTACTCACCCGCGGAGCGCACGGTCCTCCGCGAAGTGGAGGCCGTCTACAGCGGCGATCTCAACACCGCCCACCGCGGCTGGTGGAGCGGCGCCATCCATCCGGACCCTGCCGCTGCCGGCCTCCCTGCAGAGGACGTACAGATTGAGGTCGACGGCGGGCAGGCGCCGGCATGGCTTGTCCGGGCCGGGGGCACCTCACGCACCTGGGCAGTGATGGTCCACGGCCGGGGCGCCACCCGCCAGGAAGCCCTGCGGGCAGTCGGCCCGGCACTGGAACTCGGACTGACCAGCCTGCTGGTGTCGTACCGCAACGACGGCCTGGCGCCGTCGGCCGACGACGGACGCTACGGTCTGGGGTCCACGGAATGGCGTGACATCGAGGCCGCGATCGAATACGCGCTGGCGAACGGAGCAGAGGAGATCGTCCTCTTCGGCTGGTCCATGGGAGGCGCCATCTGCCTGCAGACCGCCGATCTGTCCAGGTACCGGCACCTGATCAGGGCCATGGTCCTGGACGCCCCCGTCATCAACTGGGTCAACGTCCTGGCCCACCACGCAGAGATCAACAGGATTCCGTCCCTGGTGGGACGCTACGGACAGCTGATGCTGGGCCACCCGCTGGGGCGCCGGCTCACGGGCCTGGCGGCACCGGTGGACCTGAGGGCCATGGACTGGGTCTCACGGGCGGTCGAACTGCGCACGCCCACCCTGATTGTGCACAGCGTGGACGACGAATACGTGCCCTATGGCCCGTCCGCCCTGCTGGCCGAGCGCAACCCGGAAATGGTCACGTTCGAGACGTTCAACCACGCCCGGCATACGAAGGAATGGAACGTGGATCCCGGCCGCTGGGAGCGCCTGGTCAAGGCGTGGCTGCGGCAGCAGCTGGCGCCCAGGGTCAACCCGGGCCAGGCAGGATCCGCCGGGAAGGGCGGCCGGCATTCCTAGGCTTTGACCGTACCGATCGGGGCCGTGGCCGCGGACGTCAGGCGGATGAGGTCCGCGGGCGCCAGTTCGATATCGAGCCCTCGCCGGCCGCCGGAAACCAGGATTGTCCCAAGGGCCACTGCGCTGCTGTCTATGACAGTGGGGGAGGGCTGCCGCTGGCCCAGCGGCGAGATTCCGCCGAGCACATAGCCGGTGCGGCGTTCGGCCGCCTTGGGATCCGCCATCGCGGCCTTCTTCGCGTCCAGGGCGGCCGCGAACGCCTTCAGGTCAAGGTTCCCGCTGACCGGAACCACGCCTACTGCCAGCCGGCCTTCAACCTCCACCATCAGCGTCTTGAACACCCGGGCTGGGTCAATGCCGAGGACTTCGGCGGCTTCCGTTCCGTAGCTTGCCGCGGACGGATCGTGGGTATACGGGTGCAGCACAAAGGGAACGCCGGCCGCGGTCAGGACCGCGGTGGCCGGCGTTCCCTGGGAAGTGCTTTTGCGCCCCATCTTTTTGTGCTGCCTAGCTGTGCAGCCGGGACGAGGCGGCGACCTTGCGCTTGATACGGCCCAGCATGGCTGTCATGCCGCGCATCCGCAGCGGCGTGATGGCCCGGGTGAGGCCCAGCAGTTCGGGCATGTCGTCGGGAACTGCCAGGATTTCCGCTGCGCTGAGCCCGTCGAGTCCCTCGTGCAGCACACCGGCGAAACCCCGCGTGGTGGGGGCTTCGGGCGGCGCCTTGAAGTAGAGCCGGATGGCGCCGGCCGAACCGGCGTCGGGCTTTTCCGTCTCAATGGTCAGGAACAGCGGCGACTGGCATTCCACCACCTGCTCCAGGAGCTCGGGGTGGTCTTTCAGGCGGTCCGGCAACTCCGGCAGTTCGCGCGAGAACTCGAGCAGCAGCTGCAGCCGCTCGGGCT
>DATCVX010000558.1:0-5166 GCA_036566705.1 Arthrobacter sp.
GCCACCTGGTCGGTGCCGGTGGGCGTGTATTCGTCTTCGCCGGCGCCGGAGTGGCCGGATGTTTGAGTCGTATCGCTCATTGCACTTTCCTTAGTGGTCATCTGCCGGCGTCCCGGCTACTGCTGGTTCGAGCGGTGAGCCCGTGTGGGGCAAAGGCTGCCCACTGAGTTTGATTGCATCCTGGACGTGCCCTGCCAGCGCAGCGCGGATTTCCATTCCCGCCCTGTCCATTGAAGCACGGCCGGTTTCGCCGGGATTGCGGCTTATTGTCAGGGCGTTGCCGAAGCTGACGTGGAACCGCCGCCCCGGCCCGGGAACGGTGTCGAGGTGTTCGTCGCCGGTCCGGGTACCGAGGATGGCGACCGGCACCACCGGAGCACCCGAGTTCAGAGCCAGCCATGCCACGCCGTTATTGATGTCCGTTGCCTCGCCGCTCCCCCGGGTACCTTCCGGCAGAATCCCGACGCAACGGCCGGCGTCGAGCACGTCCTTGCTGAGCAGCAGCGCCGCACGGTCGCCGGAGCGGTCCACGGGCAGCTGGCCGGAGGCCCGGAGGACCCGGCCAAGGAAGCCCTTGAACATCTCCTTCTTGACGAGGATGTGCATGGGACGCGGTGAGGCGCCGAACATCACCGGACCGTCCAGGAAGCTGATGTGGTTGCCGGCAAAGATCACCGGTCCTCCGGTGGGAACGTTGGAACGGCCCGTCACCGAGGTGCGGTACACAACGTGGTCCAGGACCCAGCCGACGGGGCGGCTCCACGCCATGGTCCAGGCGGCGGGAAGCTTGGCGCGGCGCTCAGTCACGGTTGAGCACCTTGGTAACAATCACGAGGGCTGCGTCCACGGTTTCCTCGAAGTCCAGATCCGAGGAATCCAGCGTCACCACGCCATCGGCTGCCTGGGTGAAATTGACCACCGTGGAATCCTTGGCATCGCGGTGGATGACCTGGGCTACGAGCTGTTCCGCATTCTGCGTGCCGCCCAGCTGGATCCCGCGGCGGCGGAGCCTGGCTTCCTCGCTGGCCGTGAGCAGCAGCCGGACTTCTGCCCCGGGCGCGACGACGGTGGTGATGTCCCGGCCTTCCACCACCATCCGGCGGTGGTGCTTTTCGATGAGCTCGCGCTGGCGCCGGATCAGTTCGGTCCGCGCGCCCAGGGTGGTGGCCACGGCGCTGACGGCCGACGAAATGGCAGGTTCCCGGATGGCCTCGGCAACGTCGACACCGTCCACCCGCACGTAGTCCTCGTGCGGGGTGGTGCTCAGTTCCAGCACAAGGTCCCTGGCTGCCTGCTCCACGGACGCGGCGTCATCCAGGCTGATTCCGGTGTTAACGCAGAACCAGGTCAGGGCCCGGTACATGGCACCGGTATCCAGGTAGGCAAGCCGCAGCCTGCGGGCAACTTCCTTGCTCACGCTGGACTTGCCGGAACCGGATGGGCCATCGATGGCCACCACGAGCGGCCGTCCCACCCGCAGTGCGGGCAGGGTTTCAGTGAGTTCCTGTGTCATTACTGCAGTACCCGCCATCCGCGGTCGTTGAGTGCTTCGATCAGGTGGTCATGTTTGTTGGGCAGAACGGAGAGTTCCACCATCCCAACGTTCTGCCCCGACGAATGGTCCAGCCGGAGGTCTTCGACATTCACGCCGATCTCCCCGATCTCGGTCAGGAGCAGGGCGATCTGGCCCGGCTTGTCGTCCACCAGGACGGTGAGCCAGGAGTACGCCTGCGGCGGGCCGCCATGCTTGCCGGGAATGCGTGCCTGGCCGGCATTGCCTTCGCTGATCAGCTGGGCGAGGTCCAACCGCGCACCGGGTGCACCGGGCGCCTCCAGCGTGCCGATGAGGCGGTTCAGGTCCTCGCGCACACCGTAGAGGATCTCCACCACTTTCCGGGCGTTGCCGCCCAGGATCTGCACCCACAGGGTGGGATCGCTCGCCGCGATCCGGGTGACGTCCCGCAGGCCGTTGCCGGCCAGGGAAAGCGCATGGAGCGGCGTGCCCTGCAGCCGGCTGGCCAGCAGCGACGACATCACCTGGGGCAGGTGGGATACCAGGGCCACGGCCTCGTCGTGTTCGTCTGCCGTGAACTGGGAGACGATCGCCCCAAGGTCCGAGGCGAGGGCGCGCGCCACCCGGGTGGCTTCGGCTGAGGACTCTTCCGACGGGCAAACCACCCACGGCATGGATGTAAAAAGCTCGCCGCGGGCCGCAACAGGTCCGGATTTCTCCCGGCCGGCCATCGGATGACTGCCGACGTAGCGGGAGAGATCCGCGCCGCGGGCGCGAAGGTCGGCCAGGATGTCCGCCTTGACGCTTGCAATGTCCACCACCACGGATTCCGGGTAGTCCGCCAGCGCGCCCGCCACAACGGCAGCCGTTACATCCGGCGGCGCAGCCACGACCACAAGTTCCGGCGCCTCGCCCGACAGCTCGGCGAGGGGCAGCCCGGCGCCGATGTCGACGGCGACGGCCTGGTTGGTGGGCGACGGGTCCGACAGGTACACGGGGACGGCGCGGCCGCGCAGGCCGAGCCCGATGCTGGCGCCCAGCAGGCCGGTGCCGATGACGACGACCGGGCCGTTAAGGTGTCCTCGGCCGTGCGCACGAAAAGCGGACATGCCTCAGAGCCCTACGGATGCCAGCAGATGGCCGACTTCCTGCTTGCCCAGGTTCCGGATGCTGCCCTGTCGCTGGTCGCCCAGGCCGATGGGTCCGACCTTGACGCGCACCAGGCGCAGGACGGGGAAGCCCACGGCATCGAACAGGCGCCGGACAATCCGGTTCTTGCCCGAGTGCAGGACTACCTCGATCAGTACGTGGCCCGGTGTGGAGTCCACCAGCTTGAAGGAGTCCACCGAGGCGAAGCCGTCCTCGAGTTCCACGCCTTCCCGGAGCTGGGCGCCGATTCCCTGCGGGAACGGGCCGCGCACCTGCACGAGGTACGTCTTGGGGACCTCGTAGGAGGGATGGGTGAGGCGGTTGGCCAGTTCGCCGTCGTTCGTGAGCAACAGCAGCCCCTCGGTGGCGACGTCCAGCCGGCCCACGTGGAACAGGCGTTCGCCCTGGTGGGTCTTCCGCACAAAGTCGCTGATGCAGGGGCGGCCGTCGGGGTCCTCCATGGTGGACACGACGCCCTTGGGCTTGTTGAACACCATGTAGACGAGGTTCTCGTCCAGCTGGATGCGCAGCCCGTCAACGTGGATGACAGCGGTTTTGGGGTCCACCCGGACACCCAGTTCGGTGACAACCTGGCCGTCGACCTCGACGCGCCCCTCAGCGATCATCTCCTCGCAGACGCGGCGCGAAGCCACACCGGCCTGCGCCATGACCTTCTGCAGGCGGGTGCCGTCGGCGTCGTGCATTTCAGACTGCGGGACGGGCCCGCGGGGACCGCGCTTGCGCGACGGCTTGCGGACCGGGCCGAGGTTCTGGCCGAAGCGTTCGCTGCCGAAGGCGCGGGATGCCGCCGCCCCCGGCTTGCCGGTGCGTGCCTTGGGCTTGAGCGCGCCCGGAGTGCCGGGAGCCTTCTTGGCGCCGGGCTTGCGGGCAGCAGGCTTCCGCGCCGAGGGAGCGGCGGGCTTCCAGTCGGACGCGCCGCCTTGCTGGCCTGCGGGTGCTTCGTCGGGATCGACAAAGCGTTCCTCGCGGGGCTTGGGTGCCTTGTGGGGGCGGTCGCCGCCGCCGAAGCCTGCGTTGCGTTTGCCTGCAGCGCCGCGGAATCCGCCGCCCTGCGCGCCGCCGCGGCTGGCGCCGCCCTGTGATGAATTGCGTTCCGGACCTTTACGTCCTGAACTGTTACGTGGTGAACCCTGGCGTCCCGCCTGTGTCATGACCCGTCCTTCGATTTGTTGACCGGCAAGTTGTCCAAGGACAACCCTAGCCAGCCGTGCAGAATAATTCTGCCCTGATGAATACTCTTGTGCGCAGGCAGGATGTCCCGCCTACATTCTTCCGGCGTCGTAGAACTCCTCGATGCCCTCCAGTCCCGGAAGATGGGGTGAAAGCTGAGGCAACTCAGCCACGGAGCCGATCCCCATCCGCTCCAGGAAGTACGATGTTGTCCGGTACAGGACAGCGCCCGACTCCGGATCGTTCCCGGCGTCTTCGACCAGTCCGCGCTGCGTCAGTGTCCGCACGACCGAATCAACATTTACTCCCCGAATTGCTGACACCCTGGCCCGGGAGACAGGCTGCCGGTACGCGATGACGGCCAGGGTTTCCAAGGCCGCCTGCGTGAGCCTGGCCGTTTGGCCCTCCAGCACAAACCGGCCGACGATGTCGGCGAAGTCAGCGCGTGAGTAGATCCGCCAGCCACCGGCGATGTTCCGCAATTCAAAACCCCGGGGGCTGGCGCTGAAGCCAGCATCGCTGGCAACGTCCATGTCCGGGGCTTTAACAGTATAGCCGTTATACTCCCGCTGCAGTTCCGCCAACAGTTGCCCCACCACCTCGACGGTCAGGTTCAGGCCCGCTGCGAGCTCGGTGGCGGTGGCCGGCTGGTCCAGCACCATCAGCACGGCCTCGACGGCGGCTTTGGCCCCGCCCGGAAGGTTGCTGACATCGAGGCCCTCGTCGTCAATGGCCGCAGGATGCTCTTCGGTCACAGCTGCTCCTCGTATTCTTCACTCAGGTTCCCGGTGGACCATTCCTGGCCTTCGGCTGTCCAGTGCACCGTCAGGTCACCCAGGGGACTGAGCTGGTCGAAGGCCACCACCTTGTCGCGGAACATTTCCAGCAGCGCCAGGAACCGCGCCACCACCACCAGGGTGGAGTCCGCGTCGGCGATCAGCGCCCGGAAGGACAAAGGGTTCCCCAGCTGAAGGCGGAGGCCCATGATTTCCGCCTGTTCCTTGACGCTGACGGCGCTGCCGTGCAGGTGGCCCAGGCCGACTTCGGTGGGCCTGGGCACCTTGGGTTCCAACGCGGTTTCGGCCAGCTTGGCGAACTGTTCGGGGGTGTGCTTCCAGACCAGCTCGGGCAGCATGGCGGCGAAGTGTTCTTCGAGCGCAACCTGCCGCGGGAAGCGCCGGGATTCCTGGTCCAGGGTTACGGCCATCAGGCCTGCGACCTGCTTGAAGGCCTTGTACTGCAGGAGCCGGGCAAAGAGGAGGTCGCGGGCTTCGAGCAGGGCGATGTCCTCATCGTCCTCGACTTCGCCCGCG
>DATCVX010000559.1:0-5019 GCA_036566705.1 Arthrobacter sp.
CTTGAGTCACTGTGCCGCAAACACCATAGGCTCAAACACACAAGCGGCTGGGCACCCACCAAAGCCGGCAGAGACGAACCACCCGGCTGGATCTCACCCACCGGCCGCCACTACGGGCGCGAACACCACGACTGGGAACCAACCCACTGGCCACGCCAAATCCTGGACCGACTGGCACGCCACGAACCAGACCCGGCACTCCCTGACGGCCGGCCGCCTGACGAAGCACTGCCTGAAGGCACGCTGCCTGAAGGCACGCTGCCTCAAGACGCATTGCCTGAAGCAACGCTCCGTGACGAAGCGTTGCCTCAAGACGCACTGCCTGAAGACGCACTGCCACAAGACGCACTGCCTGAAGGCACGCTCCGTGACGAAGCGCTGATGGAACGATCCTTTGCGGAATTACAGGCAACCACCTGAGCGCCCCGCCGCCCCACGGAATGGACGTGATGGCGGGATTCGAACCCGCGTCAGCGGTTCTGCAGACCGCTCCCTGGCCTCTCGGGCACATCACGTAGCAGTAGCCTAAGCACCCGCCGCGGTATTGTCCCGCTCTGTTAACCAGTCCTGCGGACCATTGCATACGAAGACGTTTGGCGACGCAGGATGAACCGGCCAGGGCCGGTACCACAGACTCGGACGCCGGACTGATTGCGCTGGTCAGGTGCCGTTTCGTTACCCCATGCTTCGGGCCGTGAAGCCAAGTTTCGCTGCGCGTCGGTGCGTTGCACCCCCGGTTGAAAGGGCTGTGGACGGGTGGTTGGTTTGGATTATCGGCCTTGAAAGGAAAAGAACATGACGGAACATTTTGATCTCACCCCCCAGCGCCTACGTCACGTCCTGGGCCACTTTGCCTCCGGCCTGACGGTGATCACCGCGGCTACGGACAACGGCCCGGCCGGCTTCACCTGCCAGTCCTTCTCCTCCCTCTCGCTGGATCCGGCCCTGGTCACCTTCAGCCCCGCCCGCAGCTCCAGCACGTGGCCACAACTCCGGAAAGCCGGACGGTTCACCGTGAACATCCTGCCCGCCGGCCACCAGAACCTTGCCGCCCAGTTTGCCCGCTCCGGAACCGACAAGTTTGCCGGGGTCCACTACACCGCCTCGCCGCTGGGCAACCCGGTCCTGGACCAGGCCCTCGCCTGGGTGGACTGCGAGCTGCACGAGGAATACGACGGCGGCGACCACACCATCGTGGTGGGCGCTGTGCACGCACTTGGTGCAAGGGACGGCGCAGAGCCGCTGCTCTTCTTTAAGGGCGGGTACTTCGAGGGCGTGCCTTCCCGGGCGAAGTTGCTGGAGAGCGTCGCATGACACCGGTTGGGTCGGGCTCCCGAAAACGGGGCAGGCGCCCCCTCCCACGGGAGTCTGACACCGGGCGGGGCCTGGACCTTGAGCACGAAGCCGGACACGACGCAGGCCCGGACCACCCTGCCCAGGACTGGTCCGACGGTGCCGTGGGGTCAACGGTCAGTCTCACGCCTCCGGCCGGGGCTGCCCTACGTTGGCCGTGTTGACGCTAAAACGGCCGACGCCGGAATTGTCTGGGTGGTCAGCCTTGAAGGATCCGGCCGCCAGATGATTGGCAACCGCGACGGCGTCATCTATTCCTGAAGGAAGTACCAGCATGATCGGGACCCTCACCCGCCGGATCCAAGTGATCTGCGGAGACGAGCTCTCCTTGCTACGCCGGCAGATGTACGCGCTCGCCTGGCAGGACATCCACGAAGGTGCCGTGGAGGGTGCGGCCACGGCCATGGCCCGCAAACCCTCCTGCGTGAACCACGGGGTCAGCGTTGACGTGGTGTGTTTCGCCCTGCGCCCCAGCAACGAGGACGCCACGTTCATGATTTCCGTGGCCATGCATGTGCATCCCGACCGGCGGTCCGGTGACGTGTACTGGGAGGAAGCCGACGCCTGGGCGCACGCCGTCGCCGGTCATGAGTGGTTAAGGGTGGAGCCTCGCGGCAGGCTGGAAAACCCTGGCAGCAGGGTCTTCCACTACGCCCTGGCCGAGGAAGCCTCTCCGGCCCAGGAACCGCCAGTGGCAGAGGCATCCTTCATCCAACCTGGCGCCCGGTAACGGAGAAGGCCGATGGCGGGAGGTCCTGCCGTCGGCCTTCTTTACGGCAACAAACAGGTCCTGCGGAAGGCCGTTACGCGGATTCCTGCCAGCCCGTCCAGCGCACCAGCCGGACCGCGTCGAGCGCCGCGAGGTCACCGCCTGCTTCATCCCGCCGCCGCTGGGCTTCCGCCGGCACGCCCACCTCGGCGTCCCGGGACAGCGGCAGAATCTGGAGGGCGACGTCGGAGCCGGCGTTGATGCCGGCGTCATGAATCTCCACCAGCCACGGCGAGCCGTCCCAGTACCGGTCCGCAACCACCCGGCCGTCGACGACGAGCTGTGCGATGTCGCCGGCCCACTCGATCTCCAGTTCGGCAGTTTCTGCATTCCCGTGGGGCCCGTCCACAAAGGCGGAGTCCGGGATGCGCAGGCTGTGTGCCTCGGCCAGCGCGTCGATGGTGTCCGGCGACGGCGCCGAAGCGCGGCTTGACAAGGAACCGTACGACGCCGGCACGGCCCGGGCGGCACGCAGCAGTTCCGTTATCACCGGCCGCGCCGTGGAATCGTCGGTGGAAACGCTCGGAGAAACGCCGGCGGCGCCGTCCAGCGCGACTGCCGTGAAAGACCGGGACTCCGGGCTGTACCGGCGGACGTCCGGCTGTCCGGCGGACCTGCCCGCGAGGGTTCCGGACGCCGTCACCCACACGGGGTCCGCGGACAGGATGAGTTCACGGTCGCCGGACGTGTCCAGCACCCAGGCATCGTCCGCAGCGGCGGCGGGCAGGACCAGAATCTCCAGCACCGACCTTCCGCACCCGGCGGTCAGAACCGTGGGCTCGCTGGCGTCCACCGAGTAAACGCGGTCACCTTGCGGAACAGCCGGACCTGTCACGGACGTGCCCTCCGCGAAGCGCAGCTCCACAGGAATGCCTGCCTCGGCCGCGAGCACCAGGGTGGGCGCGGGCCCGGGGGACAGGACGGTCAGCGGCGACGCGGTGGCCCATTCCAGCGTCACTCCGGCCACGTCCAGATTGACCGGCCAGTGGGCGATGGTGCCCGCCGGGATGATTGCCGGCGTCCCGGGGAAGGTGACGGAACCGCAGTCGAGCCCTATCTCGAACTGCGCGCCGGGGTGGGCGGGAAGCGGAACATGCGGCTGATGCCAGGTGATGAAGACAAAGCCCGAGGTGCCGTCGCTGCGGAGTGCCCACCTCAGGGTGTCGGTGTCATTGATGCCCGCCGGCATCTCGTCCGGCAGGGTGGAAGGCATCTGGGCCAGCCGGTCGCCAAAGGCCGCCAGGAACGCGTGCTGCTTCCGCAGCGCCGGGAAACTTGAGGCGAGCCGGCCCGAGGCGCCGACGGGCGCGTGGAAGTCATAGTCAAAGCGGGGGAGGTCGTTGGGGTAGCCGGTGGCGTGGGATTCCTGCAGCCCGTCGGCCGGATTGGTGCCGCCGGCGAACATGTAATAGCCCTGCCATGCCGAGCCGTTGCCGATCTTGTTGTGGCCCACCGCCGCGACGTCCAGGCCCCGCGGCCACGGCCGGCGCTGGTACGCCGTGGCCATGCCGCCCGCCAGCTCGCAGGTGGCAGCGGGGTAGAGGGCCGACGGCGTCCGCGGCGCGGCTGCCCCGGCTCCGGTCCCGCTGCCGCCGCCCAGGTGCTCGCGCAGGTCCGCGCCGATGCCGGGATCGTCCCAGACATGGCTGAAGAAGTAATGTTCGCGGAACGTCGGGTCCCACGGGGAATCCGCCTCCACCCAGAAGCCGTCGCCGTAGCCGCCGAAGAGGGGCAGGACTTCCGGGGGCAGATCGGCGCCGCCCCAGCCGGTGGCCGTCCAGATCGGCGCCGTGAGTCCGGCTTCGCGGGCCAGCTTCTTGAGCTCGGTGAGGTGGCCAGGCTTGTCGTAGAGCTCGTTCTCCAGCTGGATTCCGATGACATTACTGGCGGGCCCAACCAGCCCGCGAAGCTCCTCGCCGAGGCGGCCGAACCAGCGCCGCACCAGCCGCAGGTAGGCGGGGTCATTGGTCCGGTGCCCGACGTCGGCGGCCTGCACCCAGTCAGGGAACCCGCCGTTACGGACCTCGCCATGGCACCACGGGCCGATCCGGAGGACAACATCCAGCCCAACCGCGTCGCAGAGCCGGACAAAGCCGGCGACGTCCAGGTTGCCGTCAAAGGAAGCCTGGCCCTCAAGCGGTTCGTGGTGGATCCAGAACATGTAGGTGGCCACCACCGTGATGCCGCCGGCCTTCATCAGCCGCAGTCGGTCCTCCCAGCGCTCCCGGGGCAGCCGGCTGAAGTGCAGTTCACCGGACACGGGGATGGCGGGCTTGCCGCCGATCTCGACGAACCGGTTAGTGACCCGGTACCGTGCGTGGGCGTCCTCGGTGTTGCTCATGGCCGGAAGTGTGAGGGGTGAATCCCAGTGCCGGTGCGTGGCGCGGAGGGTGCGCGTCCTTCCGGGGGAGGCGGTGGCCGTCATCAGGAAAACTCCTTAGGGTGCAGCGGCGTTGGTGTCCCGTGCGGGATGCTTGAGCGGCTTCGGACCTTCCCGTGAACGCTCACAATCAGTATGCCACGGGGTAGTTCCGGGCCGCGGGCCCGTTGAATCCGGCCGTAGACGCTTGAATACTGGAAGTCAGGTTGGGTGCGTTCAGGGGCGGTGGCAGGTGATGGCCGGAGGAGACAGTGCGTTCAGGCGGCGGCTGGAGCGTGGCGCTGAGCTGCGCTCGTACCGCGGTGCGGGAATCAGCGCGGAGGAAGAGGCGCAGCTGGAGGCCGCCGAGGCGAATGAGCGGCAGAAGCGCAGGAAGGTCGATGACGCCAAGAGGGTGGAGTACCTGATCCGCGACGCCATGGCGCAGGGCAAGTTCGACAACCTCAAGTATTCAGGCAAGCCGATCCCCGGCCTGGGGGAGGCCTACGATCCCGACTGGTGGGTCAAGGGCCTGATC
>DATCVX010000560.1:0-5963 GCA_036566705.1 Arthrobacter sp.
GCTGGCCGCTGCCGGCGCGGATACTTCATCGAACATCTCGGGGCTGCCCAGTTCGCGGTCCCTGCCACCGTGGACCGGCTGCGCTCGTACTCCGAGGACACCCAACTGGCGAAGCCCGAACCCGTGGCCCTGGCACTGGCGGCCACCGATCCCGCGAACCCGTACGGGGCCGCGCTGTCCTGGCCCGCGGTCAGTGAGGAGGCCGGAACGGGGCACCGGCCCGGACGGAAGGCCGGCGCCCTGGTGGTGCTGGTGGACGGCGCCCTGGTCCTCTACGTGGAACGCGGCGGGAAAACACTGCTTGCTTTCAGCGACAACGAAGCCGTGCTGTCCGCCGCCGGCTCGGCGCTGGTGGGTGTGGTCACCCGTGGAGCGGTGGACAAGCTGATCATGGAGAAGGTCAACGGCCACGGCATCCTGGATACGCCAGTGGCAGCAGCGCTGGCGGCGGCCGGGGCATACTCCACACCCAAGGGATTGAGGATCCGTGCCTGAGGGTGATTCCGTCTGGCGGGCCGCCCGCCAGCTGCACGAGGCCCTGGCGGGGCAGACACTCACCGCCTCGGACTTCCGCGTCCCGCGGTTCGCCACCCTCAACCTGGCTGGCTGGACGGTGGAGGAGGTGGTTCCGCGCGGAAAGCACCTCCTGATGCGTGTCGTGGGACCGGACGAGCGGAAACTCACCATCCATTCGCACCTGAAAATGGAAGGGAGCTGGCAGGTCTATCCGCCGGGCGGACGCTGGCGGAAGCCGGGATTCACTGCCAGGTGCGTACTGCGCACCGCAGCAGCCGACGCCGTCGGGTTCTCCCTGGGTATCGTTGAGGTGGTCCGCACCGCGGACGAGGACACCATCGTGGGCCACCTGGGGCCGGACCTCCTGGGCCCCGACTGGGACATTGCCGAGGCGGAGCAGCGGATCCGCGCGGCACCGGACGTCCCCATCGGCGTCGCGCTACTGGACCAGCGCAACCTGGCAGGCATCGGCAACATCTACCGCTGCGAGGCCTGCTTTCTGTCCGGCGTGCACCCGGCGTCGCCGGTATCGGCCGTCCCGGACCTACGGACCCTGATGACGGACGCCAAGCAGTTGCTGGAAGCCAACCTGGGCCCCGGGCGCCGGGTGACCATCCTCAATCCCCGTGGCATGCCCGTGGGGCGGATGGCGGGCCGGCCGGGCTACTGGGTTTACGGGCGCGAACACCAGCCGTGCGTGAAATGCCGGACCCCCGTCCGCCGCGGCGTGCTCGGCAAACCCAACGGCGAGGAAGAGCGCGACATCTATTTCTGCCCGCAGTGCCAGCCCGTATTGTCCCCGCCGGTGTCCTAGGCGTTCCGGGCCACCGGTTCCGCCACAGCGGGTTCGACGGCGGCCGGCCCGTGGTTGCCCGGCTTACCGGCAGCCTCTTCCGCAGGCAATTTGGCGGGCACCATAAACCGCGGGAGCAGCAGCTGGACCAGCGGCCCGATGGCGAGGGCGTAAACCACGGTGCCAACGCCTACGGATCCGCCCAGCAGCCAGCCCACTCCCAGCACCACGACTTCGATCAGGGTCCTGGACACCCGGACGGACCAGCCGGTGCGCCGTGCCAGCCCGGTCATCAGGCCGTCCCTGGCGCCCGGACCGAACCGTGCGCCGATGTAGCAGGCGGAGGCGATGCCGTTGAGCACCACGGCGCCGGCCAGCATGCCGATCTGGCCGCCCAGGTGGGAGAACGCCGGGATCAGGGCCAAGCCGATGTCCGCGAAAACGCCAACCAGGACGGCGTTGCAGAGCGTGCCAAACCCCGGCCATTGCCGCAACGGGATCCAGAGGAGCAGCACGAGGAAGCTCACAATGATGACCACTACACCGATGCTCAGTCCGGTCCTGCCGGCCACGCCCTGATGGAACACATCCCAGGGGTCCAGGCCGAGGCCGGCGCGGATGAACATGGCCAGGGAGATGCCGTACATGGCGAGGCCGATAAAGAGCTGGAGGAGTCTGCGGGTCAACATAATGACAACCCTGACAGAGAACTGGCATTGAATTACATAGCCAGTTTGAGATACTGGCATCATGTCGGCTTCATTGAACGCCTCAGCACTGGCCCGTCTCCTGGGCGAGTGGAACCTCGGCGCCGCGCCCGCCTACCGTGAGCTTGCCGACGTCGTACGCCTCCTGGTCCTGGACGGCCGGGTGGCCCTGGACACCGCCCTGCCCAGCGAGCGGGCACTGTCTGAAGTGCTCGGTGTCAGCCGGACCACCGTGACGGCGGCATACGGCCACCTCCGTGAGCAGGGATTCCTGAGCAGCGGACAAGGCAGCAGGGGCCGGACCCGGATTCCACGCGTGACGCCGCTAGGCACCACGGTCCTGACTGGCCTGGGTCTTACAGCCGTGAGCGCGTCCGGGGCACCTGCCGTTGCCGCGCCGGGGCTCGCCGCCCCCGGCCTCGCGGCGCCGGAGGGCCTGATCGACCTCGCGTACGCGTCACTGCCCGCCAGCGGCGAAGTGGTGCACCGCGCATTCGCGGCGGCCCTCACCGAGCTTCCCGCGCTGCTGCCCGGATTCGGGTACGACGCCATGGGCCTGCTCCCCCTGCGTGAGGCGGTGGCGGCGCGTTACACGGCCGCCGGCGCGCCCACCACAGCCGAACAGATCCTGGTGACATCGGGAGCTCAGCACGCCCTGAACATCATCATCCGGGCCCTGGCAGGCCGGCAGGACAGGGTGCTGGTGGAACATCCGAGCTACCCGAACGCGCTTGATGCCATCCGCGCGGCCGGCTGCCGGGCCATCCCGGTAGCGTTCACTGTTGCCCACAGCAGCCAGCCGAATGCGGCCGACGGCCGCCAGCCCGCTTGGATGTGGGACATGCACGCGCTGCGGGCCACCCTGATGCAGCAGCGGCCCAAGGTGGCGTACGTGGTGCCGGACTTCCACAACCCCACCGGGCAGCTGATGCCCGACCTTCAGCGCCGCCAGCTGGTTCGGGCGGCCGCGGCCGCCGGGACGGTCCTGGTGGTGGACGAGACCCTCCGGGAACTAAACCTCGACGGCGCCGAGACCACTCCCGTCGCGGCCTTCAGTCCAGAGGTGGTGACTATCGGCTCGCTCAGCAAGTCCCACTGGGGCGGACTCCGGACGGGCTGGATCCGCGCCTCCGAATACATGATCCAGCGGTTTGCGGCGGCCCGGACGTCCCTGGACCTGGGCGGGCCGGTCATGGAACAGCTGGCGGCGGCCCATCTCGTCCGCGCCCTGGACGAGCCGCTGCCCGCCCGGCTTACCGCCCTCCGGGACAACCGCGCCGCCCTGCTGGAACTGCTTGCCGGACACCTCCCGGAGTGGGAAACGGGGCGTCCGGCGGGAGGCCTGTCGGTCTGGTGCAGGCTGCCCGCGCCGGTGAGCACGGCCCTGACGGTCATCGCGCCCGACTTCGGCATCCGGCTGGCGGCAGGACCACGGTTCGGAATCGGCGGTGCCTTTGAACGCTACCTCCGCGTGCCGTTCACGCTGCCGCCGGAGCAGCTGGAGGCCGCCGTCATCGCCCTGCGCTCAGCCCAGGACAGGCTCGATGCTGCCCCGCAGCTCCGGCGGACGCTCAAGAATGCGCCGGCCGTGGCCATCGCCTGAGCTGCGACCCCCTTCGGTCCGGTGCTCCGTCCGGTTCAGCTGCCGCCGGCGCCGCGGCCCGCCGTCCGGCCCATCCGCTGCTTTGCGGTATTGGTTCCGGCTCCGACCGGGACATGCGCCGTCGCCTTGGCCAGCCCAAAAAGTGGCATGCCGTTGTAGACAACCTCGATCCCCGCGGCGGGCACCTGGTACGTCTCATGCCACACGCCCACGTCCCCCGTCCCGGAGAGTTCCTTCATAAACCGGCGCCACGGCTCCAGGTGCGGGGCCTCCCGGTCTGCGGCGAATTTCCGCAGGTGCTCCGGGCTTTCCCAGTAGCTGAGCAGCATTGTGGTGCGCCCGAACCACTGCTCATATCCCAGCATCCCCGCCGCGGGGTCCGCGGCCAGGTGCTGGAGCATCCGCGGCATGGCGGCAGCCACTTTGCCGACGGTTCCCACCTTCCACCACCGGTTTGCCCGCATCCCGATCAGGAAGACCGTTACGGATTCACGTTCCGGGTCAGCGGTGTAGCGGCCCGGAAATAATTTCTGCGCCATCGGAGCTCCTTGGGGTCCTGTGTTCATAACCTTGTTTCATAACACCGTTACGAAACAAGGTTATGAAACAATGGACCCCATGGCAAGACCTGTAGTGCATACCGATTCCCTCAGGCAGGAACTGCTGGCCGTCACCGCCGACCTGGTGGACCGCGACGGTCCGGCGCGGGTGACCCTGCGGGATGTGGCAGCGGCTGCCCGCACGTCCACTACCGCCGTCTATTCGCTGTTTGGCGGAAAATCCCAGCTCCTGACCGCCGTGGTGGACGACGGATTCCGGTCATTCCATGAGTCACAGGCAGCCGCGGCCCCGGGCGGACTTCAGGGACTGGGCGTGGCATACCGGACCTGGGCCTTGGAGCACCAGGCCCTCTACCGGCTGATGTTCGGTGGCGCATTGGCCGCCTACGTCGATTGCCAGCCCAGCCCGGACGTCGCAGCCGACGCCATGGTGCCCCTGATCAACGCCGTTGCCGCAGCCCAGTCCGCTGGAACGTTGCTGCCGGCGCCCGCGGAGATGGTCGCCGTCGCAATCTGGGGCCAGGTCCACGGCCTGGTGAGCCTGGAACTGGCGAAAGTGGGGCCGCCGGACGCCGACTGGGCTGCCGCTTACAACGCAGCCCTCGACGCCGTCGCCCGCGGCTGGGCCGCCTAACGCCACCTGGATTCGCGGGCGGTCGCGCGGGCTTCGCGATGCACCGGTTCACCCGCGACGCGCAAATTACCTGACGCGTGCTGTATTTCCACCGCGTCAGGTAATTTGCGCGTCGATCGGTATTTTGCGCGTCGGTGACGGCCCAGTTCCCCTAGGCGTAGACCTTGTCGAGGAAGCCGCCCCAGGCCTTCGCGGTTGCGGCCGGGTCACCCTTGCCGCTGAAGTCATGGACTGTCATGCCCACGGGAGCGCCGAAGGCGTTGCGGCCGAAGAACCGGTACATCGCATCCGCGGTCCGCAGCCCCAGGAAGTTCTCATTGGTGAAGTCCACTTCGCCGGAGAGCCGCCCCACGCCGTCGAGCTCCAGCTCAACAGCGGCGCCCTGCCTGGCAGCGTCCACGCCCAGCGCCTTCTTCAAGCGCTCGAAGCCGTCCGGTGTCTGCGATGCCGCGGGAGACTGGATGTCCGTAAACTCAACAGGCTTGCCGTCGAAGTACCGCAGGTACTGACCCAGCGTGTGGAGGTAGAACTCGGTGTGCTTGCTGGCGCCGTCGTATTGCTCGTCCCAGTTGTCGGCGAAGATGCCGCTGTGGACGTAGTGCAGCCGGGCGCGGCCGCCGTCGAGCGGTTCCAGTACGTGCTCCAGCTGGTTGAACCAGCCGTCCGGCCCGTCCATCCTGGAGACGAGGTGGCTGGGATACTCCTGCACGGTCTTGACGTCCGGCCACTGGTCCGTGGGGAACATCCACGCCGGCGTTCCCTCCGTCACGGCTTCCCAGACGCGCTCGGGAGTGCCCGGCAGTTCGGTGTCGACGACGATCTCGAATTCACGCTTGTCAGTCATTGTCCTGCTCCTTCACTGAGGGTTTGTTTGGGGTTTTGAGTACTGGGTGGAGGGCGACGACGAGCCGGTGCTTCCGTCCGCCGCCCGCGGGTGCGCCTCCCGGGCCGGGTGCGCTGCCGCCGTCGTGATATTTGTCCACCAGCCGGGTCACGGCGATGCCGAGCTCCTCGGCGAACGCGGCGCGGTCCGCCGCCGTCCGGAAGGTGATTTCGCCGTCGATCGCGAACGTGGCGAGCTTCTGCCTTGCGGCGGCGGCGCCGGCGATCAGCTTGCCCACCTCCTGGACCATCCGGCCCGCGAGCGCCA
>DATCVX010000561.1:0-2441 GCA_036566705.1 Arthrobacter sp.
ACCCCAGGGCAGTGCGAACGCCGGGACTGGTTCGCCGAGCTGCACCCCGTGGGGAGGCACCACCATCACGCCGTCGGCAGATGCCAGGCCCCGCATCATGCCGGGGCCTGTGTGCCGGGCGGGCGATGCCATGCCGTATAGCAGCCGGAACGGCATCAGCCGGGTCCGTCCTGGATCCGGCTCGATGGTGGTTCCGGACGGAACTTCCTGCACCGCCGGCATGGACCCGTGCCCGAGTGCCGCGAGCAGCGGGGCACCCACGGTGGACAGCGCCATCATGGCGGCCAACGGGTTGCCGGGCAGCCCGAGGACAAAGCGTCCGTCCGGCAGTTCCGCGAGGACGGCCGGGTGGCCCGGACGCATGGCGATCCCGTCAATGACAAGCCTGCCGCCCAGTTCGGCGACGGCCTGGCGAAGGTGGTCGGTTCCGGAGCGGCCGGTGCCGCCGGTGGTGATGACGACGTCGGCAGGCGGGACGGCGGGAACCTCACCGCCGGGCTCGGCCACGTCTTCCAGGGCTGCGAGCCATTCCTCGTAGGAGTCGCCGATCTTTTCCTGCCCGGCGGGGATGCCACCCAGCATGTCGACGACGGCGGCCAGCTGGGGGCCGAACGTGTCACGGACCTGCCCGGGCGCCGGCATCCCGTGGGTTACCACCTCGGAACCGGTCAGCAGCAGTTTGACCACCGGTTTGCCCTGGACCAGCAGGTCGTCGTGGCCGGCCAGGGCCGCTACTGCGAGGTGCGCCGGGTTGAGGGTGGCTCCTGCCTTGACGAGCACGTCGCCCATGGACGCTTCCTCGCCGGCTTTCCTGATGTGCTGGCCGTTCTTCGGTTCGCCGGGGCGTGCGCCGCCGCCGACCATCAGGACGGGCAGCCCGTCGTCGTCCTTGCCCAGGACCGCGCTCTCGCTGCGGAGTACCGCTTTGGCACCGGCCGGTATCAGCCCGCCGGTGACGATGGGGCTGGCCTCGTGCGGCGCCAGCCGCTGGCCGGTCTCGGCCAGGATCCAGGGGCCGGTGCCGTTAACCGCCCAGCCGTCCATGGCGGACGAGGCATAGTGCGGCATGTCCTGGAGCGCGATGATGTCCCCGGCAAGGGTCCGGCCAAGGGCCTGCTGCAACGGGACCCGCCCGGCCGGTATCGGCGCGGCACAGCCGAAGGCTGCCTGGCGGGCTTCCTCCCAAGTATGGGCGAGGTGCCTGGCGGGTTCGTCCTGCGTGTCCTGCTCGGGTGCGTCGTCGTTGTCGCCGGGGGCAGCCGTCATTCGCCGGGGGTCCCGGCGGAGGCAGAATCGTAGTCAGCGGCCAGGGTACGGGCCACGTCCATGGCTGCCGCCATGGACGCGGCGTCCGTTGCCTGGCCCGAGCCTGAGGCAAGCCCCGCGGCAAAGCCCGCGATAAAGGTAGTCAGCGGCGCCGCCGGCCGCACCACCGAATGCGCAGCAACTCCGGCAAGCGACAGGATGGCGTTAACGTCCACCTGGACGTCTTCGAGCTCGTAGGCCTGAAGGAGCGCCCTGCACCATTCTTCCAGCGTCTCATCCTGGCTCTTCACTGATTGCCTCCCAATTTTAACTGCGGCCACGCAGGTCCGGAACCTGGTCATGGTTCCCGGCCGGCCACTCCAAGCGCGGCGGCATCATCCCAGGTATCCACGTCATCCGTGGAGCCTGCCGGGACGGTGACAAGCTGCACGTCCAGCCTAGCAAGGAGAGCGGACACGGAGCCGTTCATTAAGGCACCGCGGGAGACCAGGTCCTGCACCGAACGCTGAAGGGCCTCGGTGCTGTAAAAACCCGCGAGGGGCTGGCGGTGTCCGTCCGGCGAGACGGCCATGGCGCCGTCGCCGGGCCGAAGGGCCAGACGAAGGGTCTGGACCGCAGCGCCAACGTTCGGCATGTCGCAGGCCAGCAGCAGGGTGAAGGGCGGACGCGGCCCGTCCGTTCCATCGAGCGCGGCCAGCCCCGCGGCAATTGCGGACGCCGGACCGGCAAACGGCGGTTCCTCCCTGCATGTGAGGACTCCCACTGGCAACGGGCCTGGGTCCGGGCCTACCACCACAACCGACTGAGCGCCCGCCGCAGCGGCAAGGGACCGCTGCAGGAGGGAGGTGCCGTGGTATGTCAGCGCCTGCTTGGGCACGCCGCCCAACCGCGACGAACGGCCTCCGGCCAGGACGACGGCGTCGAATTCGAAAGCATCAGTAAGCACGATCCCAGCCTAGTGGGGCCGGGAGGAATTGGCTCAGGCAGCTTTTTCAGGAAGGAGGAAGGGGTCCCACGCCGGCGTGGGCTTTTCGAGTTCCTTGATCTGCCAGATGGTGCCGTGCGGTGGTTCCGGAATGAAACGGAGCTTCCAGCCCATCTCCCCCGGCGTATGGTCACCTTTGACGTTGTTGCAGCGCAGGCATGCGGCGACCAGGTTTTCCCAGGAATCCGCG
>DATCVX010000562.1:0-3799 GCA_036566705.1 Arthrobacter sp.
CTCGTCCACAAAGAACAATGGACCATCACCAACCAAAACGGGGTGCCCTGGTACACACCCCCACGCCACATCGACCCCACCCAAAAACCACAACAAAACCACTACTTCAAACCCCCACCACCACCCCTCGAATAACCCGTGTGCAGCGGCAAACGGCAGCGCCCGAACAAGAGTGGAGCCGGGATGGGTCGACACCGGCCGGTGCCAGGCGTGCGACCGGTGTCCGGGCGGACTCGCGGCGCCTGACGAACGGGCGTCCGGTGCCCGGCGGGCGCGCGGCGCCTGACAGACGGACGGGCGGTAGTGATGGCCCGACACGCAAGGGCCTGGACCAGGAAGCCCCAAACGAAAATGACCCCGCGACGTGCGAAATGACCAGCAACCGTCCGACAGGCACCGAATCATGGGCAGGGCCATTCGGCGCTGGCCGCGCCGGAAATCGGGAACGGGAAGGCCTAGGAAAGATGGTGGCCGGGCGCGCGCGGACTACGACGCGGCGCTGAGCCGATGACTACCGTTCCGTCCAGTTCATCCGAGTGGACAGTCCTGACGGCGAAGCCCGCAGCAGCCATTATCGCGGCGGTTCCGGCCGCCTGCCGTTCACTCGTTTCGATCAGGAGATGCCCGCCAGGAGCCAGCCATTCCGCGGCCTCCGCAATCACCCGTCTGTGGAGGTCCAATCCGTCGATGCCGCCGTCGAGGGATACACGTGGTTCGTAATTCCTTGCCTCGAGCGGCATGGTGTACAGCGCGCCAGTGGGCACATACGGAGCGTTCACGGCCAGGAGCCGAACACGTCCACGGATCTTGGAGGGCAACGCCGAGTATAAGTCGCCCTGATAGATCTGCCCGCCTACCTTTGTGACGTTCCGGCGCCCGCAGCTCACGGCAACGGGGTCAATGTCCGCGGCGTGGAGTTGGACGCCGGGCACCCGGGAGGCAATCGCCACCCCAACTGCCCCTGATCCGCAGCACAGATCCACCACAATTCCTGCAGGCGTGAGCGTCGGACGCGGCGTTAGAGGCATGCACGGCGTTGGAGGCATACGCGGCGTAGGCGGCGTGACCGGCGTGCCGGCAGGAGCGGTGAGGGCTTCCGTCGTGGGACCAACCGCGGTGAGACCAAGTGTCGTGAGACCTTCGAGCAACAGCGTCACCGCTTCGGAGACGAGCAGTCCGGTGCGCCGGCGTGGCACAAAAACGCCGGGATCCACCGCGATCCGGAGTCCGCAAAACTCAGCCCAGCCGAGGATGTATTCCAGGGGTTCGCCGGCAACGCGGCGATCAAGCCATTCGGTCAGTTCAGGGGTGCTGGAAGCCTCGGACAGGAGCAACCGGGCCTCGTCTTCGGCAAAAACGCAGCCGGCGGCCCGCAGCCTAAAGACGATACGGGCAAATGTTAGGGAATCAGAAAATAGTTCAGGAGCTGGCATGGGACGCCTTTCGGTGAGCCGATGGGGCACTCCGCGCGTCATTTAAGCCTGGCGGCCCGAACGGCAGGGTGATGGAGTACCCGAAACTGATGAAGCGGTAATCTCACTCACCTCCTTCTGCCTTGACTGGAACTCCCATGCTAACTGACGTTGCAATCCAGCCGCAGAAGCAAAATGTTGGCAGGATGGAACCCATGACTTCCGCGGAGCAGCAGACCCAAATCTGGACCGGCACGTACACAGCCGACGGCGGCGGCCAGGCAGAGGGTATCGGCGCCATCGCGGCCAGCAACGACGGCACGCTCGAATGGCTAGGGACTGCAGTCACGGCCGATTCGCCGTCGTTCGTTGCCGTGCACCCCATGTTGCCGGTGGTCTACGCCGTCGCCGAGCAGCGCCGGATGGTCCGCGCCTTCCGGCGCACGGGAGAGTTTGGCCTGGAACCGATCGGCGAACCGCAGCCTGCCGGCGCTGCCACCTGCCACGTCGCTGTTGACCCCGCAGGCCGCTTCCTCACGGCCGCGTGCTGGGGCGACGGGCAGGTACTGCTCTACGAACTGGATAACGACGGCGGCATAACAGGGCGGTTCCAGGCCGCACCGTCGGTGGATCCTCACCACAGCGAAAGCCACAGTCACAGCACCAACGAGCCGCGGCAAAGCCGGGCGCACGCCAGCCTGATGCTTGCCGACGGCCGGGTCATGACCACCGACCTGGGCCACGACACCCTGCGGATCTGGAACTACGTCCCCGGAGAAGGGCTCACGCCGGACCATGAGGTCGTCCTCTCGGATGGCAGCGGCCCACGCCACCTGGTCCAGCACCCCAGCGGGAGCGTCTTTGTAGTGTCGGAATACTCGATCGAGGTTTTCGTGGTGGCCGCCGGTGAAGACGGCAGGTTCACGCTGCTGAACGCCGGGCCGGCAACGTCCGGCGGAGCGCTCACGGGCGATTCCGCAGCGGAGATCTGCCTCGGGCCCGGCGGCACCTACGCCTATGTGGGAGTCCGGGGCTCCAACCGGATCAGCGTCCTGAAAGTCGGCCCGGACGGCACCGAACTGGCGCCTATCAGGGACATCGCCAGTGGCGGCGACTGGCCCCGGCACCACCTGGTCCTCGGCCGGTGGCTGCACGTGGCGCACGAGCGCTCCGGCGACGTTGCCACCTTCGAACTGGACCCGGCCACCGGCCTTCCCGGGCCGGTTCTTCAAGTACTCAGGACGCCGTCACCCACCGCGCTGGTGCCCGCGAACTAGCTTTCAGGCCTTCCCTAAACACTGGATTTATTCAGTGCAAGCGCTTACAGTTGTGACTTGGTTCACAGGAGCACCCCTCGAGGATCCTGCCGGACCGACCACCACCGAGCAGTATTCACTTGCCCACAGCAAGCCTGTACAGCAGCGCCGCTAACCCAGGAAGGTCTCCTGACGTGAACTCCCGCACCCCCAGAGGCTCCACCCCAGGCCTCGATCCAGCCACCCAAACGCGCCTACCATCCAGCCGAACAACGCTCCTGCGCACCGTGCCCTTCCGCGCCGCTGCCGGCATCCTGGCCGCGGCCGTGGCCGCCGCCACTGCCGTGCTCCCTGCGCATGCGGCGCCGGGCCCCAAGGACCCGGGGTCGTCGTCGGCCCTTCATTCACTCCGCGCCCCGGTGACGGACGAGAACTTCTATTTTGTGATGGCGGACCGTTTCAGCAACGGGAACAAAGCCAATGACGACGGCGGACTGGGCACCGACCCCATGGTGTCCGGCTTCGATCCAACCAAGAAAGGCTTCTACAACGGCGGAGATCTGGCCGGCCTGCTGGACAAGATCGACTACATCCAGGGCCTGGGCACCACCTCCATCTGGCTGACGCCGAGCTTCAAGAACAAGGCGGTCCAGCCGGAGGACAAGTCGGCCGGCTACCACGGCTACTGGGTCACCGACTTCACCCAGATCGATCCCCACCTGGGCACCAACGACGAACTGCAGGCCCTCATTGACGAGGCACACTCGCGCGGCATGAAGGTCTACTTCGACATCATCACCAACCACACCGCTGACGTGATCGGCTACCAGGAGGGCGCACGCCAGCCCTACGTCTCCAAGGACACCGAGCCCTACAAAACCGCGGCAGGTGAGGCTTTCGACGACCGCGACTTCGCCGGCACTGACGCTTTCCCGGCACTCGACGCAGCAACGTCCTTCCCGTACACACCTGTCCTGGATGAGGCAGAACAGAACCTGAAAGTCCCCAACTGGCTGAACGATCCCACGCTGTACCACAACCGCGGCGACACCACCTTCCAGGGCGAGGACTCCTACTACGGCGACTTCTTCGGCCTGGACGACCTCTTCACCGAGAACCCCAAAGTGGTGG
>DATCVX010000563.1:0-7735 GCA_036566705.1 Arthrobacter sp.
GGCATCGAAACCAAGGGTGGCGTCATGACGCACCTGATCGAGCGCAACACCGCCATCCCCACCAAGCGGTCCGAGACCTTCACCACCGCTGACGACAACCAGCCGTCCGTGGCCATCCAGGTCTTCCAGGGCGAGCGCGAGTTCACCCGCGACAACAAGCCGCTGGGCACGTTCGAGCTGACCGGTATCGCTCCGGCCCCGCGCGGCGTCCCGCAGGTTGAGGTCACGTTCGACATCGACGCCAACGGCATCGTCCACGTCTCAGCGAAGGACAAGGGCACCGGCAAGGAACAGTCCATGACCATCACGGGCGGCTCCAGCCTCTCCAAGGAAGACATCGACCGCATGGTCAAGGACGCCGAGGAGCACGCAGCCGAGGACAAGGCCCGCCGCGAGGCAACCGACACCCGCAACACGGCCGAGCAGCTCGCCTACTCCGTGGACAAGCTGATCGCCGACAACGCCGACAAGCTGCCTGAAGAGGTCAAGACCGAGGTCAAGGCCGACGTCGACGCCCTCAAGAAGGCCCTCGAAGGCACGGACGACGCAGCCGTGAAGACGGCGTACGAGAAGCTGCAGGCTTCACAGTCCAAGCTCGGCGAGGCCATCTACGCCCAGGCCGGTTCACCGGACGGCGCCACCGGCGCTGCAGGTGCCGAAGGCGCGGCTTCTGCAGGTGACAAGGCTGCCGATGAAGACATCGTCGACGCCGAAATCATCGACGAAGACGAAGCGAAGAAGTAGCCATGCCGCACCACGGTAACGAGGAAGAGCACAACTCTTCATCTGACCACCAGCGCAGCGAGGGCCAAAACGGCAGCGGGCACCAGGAGCCGGTCATCCGGGACAACCGCAAGGTTGACCCGGTCACCGGGCGGGCGCGGCACCCGGAAGGCGAATCGGCCGCCAAGGCAGATGCACCGGCTGCCGTGCCGGCCGACACCGACGGCGACGCACTGGCCCAGGCCGAGGAGATCCTCAACGGCATCGAGGTGCCCGCCGAGGAATCCGTGGCCCAGGGTGCAGGACATGCTGAGGCTGCCGAGCTGAAGAACGACCTGCTCCGCCTCCAGGCTGAGTACGTCAACTACCGCAAGCGCGTTGAACGCGACCGTGCCGTGGCAGGGGAGATGGCCGTCATCGGCGTCCTGAACTCGCTGCTGCCGGTACTGGACGACGTCGACGCTGCCCGCCAGCACGGTGACCTGACCGACGGCCCGTTCGCCGCGATCGCCACCAAGCTGGAGAACGCGCTGAAGACGTACGGCCTGGTCCGCATCGATGAGACCGGCGTGGAGTTCGATCCCACGATCCACGAGGCCCTCATCCAGCAGCCCGGCGAGGACATCGAAGTTGACACCGTCAGCCAGGTGCTCCGCTCGGGCTACAAGTCAGGCGAACGCGTCCTCCGGGCCGCACAGGTGATTGTGGCCGTCCCGGCTTAGTCCGTTCATGAACGCGCCGGACGGATAAGGGGGCCCGCCCCTACGCTGGGCGGCCAGGATCTGCGATCCTTGGCCACCCAGCTCCGGCAGGCCCGATGCCACTCCCGGGCCCCCTTATCCGTCCGTCGCTTGGCGGTAGTCTCGCCTTAACGCTTTTGAACTTTGAAAGGAAACGCCATTGGCTAGCCAGGATTGGGTGGACAAGGACTTTTACGCGATCCTTGGTATCGCCAAGGACGCTTCCGACGCCGACATCAAGAAGGCCTACCGGAAACTTGCCCGCCAGCACCACCCGGACACCAACTCGGGGGACGCTGCGTCGGAGAAGAAGTTCAAGGACATCTCCGAGGCCTACTCGGTGCTCTCGGATCCGGACGAGCGCCAGCAGTACGACGCCATCCGTGCCATGGGCGGCGGGGCGCGCTTTGCCCCCGGCGGTGCCGGCGGCGGCAACGGCGGCTTCGAGGACATGTTCGGCGGCCTGTTTACCGGAAACGCGGGGCGGCATGCAGGCGGGTTCAGTACCTCCGGCGGTATTCCGCCTGAGTTCGCTGACCTGTTCGGCGGCGGCTTTGGCGGCCAGACAGGCTTCCAGCGCCCGCCTTCAAAGGGCGCCGACCGCACTGCGACCACAAGCATTTCCTTCGCCGGGTCCATCCGCGGCACCACTATCGGCCTGCGCGAACCCAGCGGCGACGTCATCGACGTCCGCGTTCCCCCCGGCATTAAGGACGGCCAGAAGGTGCGCGTCCGCGGGAAGGGCCAGCCCGGACCGGCAGGCAACGGCGACCTCGTGGTTGCCGTAACGGTCAAGGCGCACGACTTCTACACGCGCGACGGCGACAACCTCCGTATCCACGTACCGGTCACCTTCCCGGAAGCTGCTTTGGGCGCCGACATCCAGGTACCCACCATCGACGGCGAGTCGGTCAAGGTCCGCGTACCGGCCGGCACTCCGTCCGGGCGTACGCTCCGGGTCAAGGGCCACGGTGTGAAGACTTCCAAGGTCACCGGCGATCTCCTGGTCACCATCGACGTCGCCGTTCCGAAGAACCTGAACAAGGAAGCCGAAGCTGCCGTGAAGGCCTTTGCCGACGCCACGGCCGACGCCGATGTCCGTGCAGGCCTGGCCGCCAAGGCCCGGCTCTAAAGCAACGGAGCAGACCGTGGACATCAGCGCTGACCAGCCGATCTTTGTGATCTCGGTGGCGGCCGAACTGGCGGACATGCACCCGCAGACGCTCCGGCAGTACGACCGGCTGGGCATCGTTTCGCCGAGCCGGGCCCCCGGCAAGTCCCGCCGGTACTCCCAGCGGGACGTCAACATGCTGCGCGAAGTCCAGCGGCTGTCGCACGAGGGGGTTTCGCTCGAAGGCATTAAGCGGATCCTCGAACTCGAAAACCAGGTGGCTGCGCTGCAGCGAAGGGTGACCGAACTGACCGAGGAGCTGGGCCGCCGTCGTGATCCCCTTGACTCGCGGATATTTGCTGCCGGCGCTGCCGGCGACGTGGTGAGCCTTGCCCGCGGACAGCGCCCCCGGGCGCGGTCGCAGGCAGTGGTTGTCTGGCGGCCCCGCGCTTTGGGCGAGTAGTGTGCCGAACCCCGGCAGCAATTCGAGTACCCACTACTCGTGACGGGCCGTACGCCGGTGGCTTGAATGGAACATGCAGCTGAGTCTCACAGCGCAGGTTTCAAGCCTTTGGGGGTGCATTAGCATGTTTGGTTCGTCATTCATCATGTTCGCCGGTTCCGTGCCGGGCCAGATCCTGCTGGCCATCGGGCAGATGGTGGTGGTGGTCTGCGTCTGTTTCGACATGGTCCGTGTCCTCTCCGTGCCAAGATCGCACCGCAGGTATGTGGCCTCCACCGTTTTCCGGACCTTGGCCGTCCCTTCGATTGTGTCCACGGGGTCGAGCGTCCTGATCGGCGCCATCACCTGGTCCTGGATGGATGTTGTGATGTCCATGTTCGTGATGGTGGCCATTATTTTCCGGCTCCACCACGATACCGACGAGGACAACTGGTGGAAGGGCAAGGGCAAGAAGCTCGCCCGCTGGGCCCGCCGCCAGTTCAGCTCCCGCACGGCGGCGGCTCCTGCGATGGGGTAGCGGCATCGCAACCAGCGAAGAGAGGTAGTGCTGGCCGGCATAGGACCGGGGGCACGGGGAGGCCACCGTCAGAGTCCTGACGTGGTCTGGCGGTCAAAGCGAGGGACCCGGTTCACTTCGGAACGGGTCCCTTGCTTTGACCGTGAAGGCAATGCCGTGCAGGTGGTTTATGACCCCTTGGGTACCAGCTCGATTTTGATGGCTTCCATACGAAGGGCGAGGCCCGTCGTTCCGGCAGTCTGTCCGTCGATGACCGGGGGCTGCCAGCCGATATCCTGCACATGCGCTGCGTATCGAATGCTGTAATGCGCCGCCAGGTCTCCGGTGAGCCTGATCTCGATGGCCTCCATCCGGAGTCCTTGTCCTACCGTGCCCGCGAAGTCAGGCGAGTCCGTCCACGGCGTCCAGCCGATATTTTGGACATGTGAACGGTACTGAAGGTTGCCCGTGTACTCTCCGCTGGACACCCGGGCCTGAAGTGCCTCCATGGCGAGGCCGCGTCCTGTAGTTCCTGCGACGGCCCCGTCCTGGACCCCGGGCATCCACCCGATAGTGGCTACGTGTGCGCCGTAGGAAACCGTCGACCCGGTGTTGGAAGGCTTTTCCACGAGGCGGATCTGGATTGCCTCGATCTGCAGGCCTTGTCCCGTTGTTCCCGCCAGGGCTCCATCCTTGGTCCACGGCATCCATCCAAGGTTCTGCACGTGCACCCGATATTCGATGCCATATCTGAGAGCGAGCTGATCGGTCAGAGTGAACTCCACGGCTTCCAGCTGCAGTGAGCGCCCTGTGGTCCCCAGCGTGGTCGCACCGCTTTGCCAAGCGCTCCAACCGATGTCCTGCACGTGGGCCCGGCTGCGAATCGTGCCAGTGAACGGGCTGGACCCCAACGAGATATCCAGCGCTTCAGCCTGCAGGCCCCTGCCCGAAGTGCCCGCAATCTGACCGTATGTCAGCGCGTTCTGCCAACCAATGCCGGCCACATGAGTGGCGTACTTCAGGACAGGCGTGTCCTTTCCGTAGACCGCCGCCAGGTGTCCGGCGCGTTTCGCCACCCAGTCGCGGAGGTACGACACCTCGCCCTGCCAGGTGTCGGCCACCAATCGGGTGCCGGAGAAAATGGACGGCCGGCCGAGGACATTGGGCCAGCGTTCGAAGTTGGCTTCTGCAGACGAAGAGATCGCTGCCGCATTCGCATCAATCTTTGTTGCGACGGCGTCCACCTTCGCCTGGAGTTGCTCTTCGTAGAATTTCGCCACTTGGGCGGCGAACTCCTCATTCCGGAACAGTTCCCGGAACCAGCCGTTGCCCGCGTTTCGCAGGAACTGGGCGTTCTTGATGTAGTCCTGCACGGGATCGCCACCCAGGGACTCGGTGGTGTAGCTGGCGAACGCGCTGTCGAAGTCCCAGACCGGTCCGGCGTGCAGCACGTCACCTGTTCCGTCCCGCCAGAAGAAGACACTGGACTGGGTGATTTCGGGATTGGCCGCGAGTTCGAAGACGAAGTGGTATTTGATAAACGATTCCACATCGATCATGGAACTGATGGCGGCCCAGTCGGGATCTACTGCGTACAGGCGGGATTCAAATTCCTCGAGATAGGCCTGGGTGTCCGAATAGGACTCTGCCAGAGGTGCGGGCAATGGGTTCGATACATCCGCAACGGCGTCCTTGAGGACGAACAACGTGTTGCTCCGGCTGGTGGTGAAATGGAAGTCCTCGGCCAGGCCGTAGCTGTTGTCCAGCTCAAGCAGCAGCCCACCCGGATCGGCCAGCACCAGGCGGTTCTTTTTGACCTCAACCTTCTCGCTAAGCAGATAGTTCCCGAGGAACTCGCCATTGATAGTCAGGTCCACGAACCGGGAGTCCGGTGAACCCGGGAGCCCGAATTCAACTGCCAGGTCATAGGCCGCCTTGTTTCGCAGCAACGATGCGTCCGCATGGTTGGCCAGCAGGATCCATGTCTTAGCTGTTGGCAGTCCCAGCACGGGGGTGCTTGCGTCGAACTTGATCTGATAGGGCTTCTTCTCCAGAAGCCACGTGAAGTTGCCGCGGCCTTTGACGGACTCCAGCGTCACGTCAGTGAGATTGTTGGCGGTGTTAGTGGGATCCACGATTGTTGCCAGGGAATGCTGCTCCACAGCCGGATCGGCGGGGATCGCGTCCTTTGACGCATTGAGGTCCGCCAAGGTGTATCCCGGGGACAACTGGATGGAAAGGCTCGGGATGTTCGTGATGGCCGTGGCTGAGGGGGCGGATTTCGGGGCTGGCGTCCCGGATTCCCCTGAGACTTCCTCAGCCGACGCCGTGGGTGACGGGCCCAGATCGGCGGTCACCGTTGGTGACTGCGGGAGGTTTCCAGCAGGGACTGCGACCGCACATTCGGCGCCCGCCAGCAGCAGTGATGTAGCGAGGGCGAGGGCCGCCCACCGCGAATGAACGTGTCCCATGGTGAACTCCCTGGCCTGGAAACCCCTGCAGCTATATACAGCAGTGGTTCAATTCAAGGTTTCGGGGACCTGCGGGTCACGAGTAGTGAGTACTCGTTTTCGGGGGCCGCCCACTACCCGACTACATGGGTATTCGCAAGGAGGCCACGTCCGCACTGGTGCTGGAACCGTCCGGGTTCAGCCGTCTTACGGGTCGGCGATGCCGATGTACTGGGTGGTGGTGTGAACCCTGTCCGCCGCGCCGAGCGCGGCGAGCACGCCGGTGGGGATGGAGGCGAGGAGCGAAGCCTCGCGCTCCGGCGAAGTGGCAGGGGAGATCCCCGACGGTGTCATCAAAGAAGTCCTTAGGAAGCGGGTCAGTAGCTGGCGGGTGTTTCGCTGCCGGATGGGTTGATGAAATCGGCGGCCAGGGCTTCGGAGCCGCGGGCCAGGATGGCGACGTCGGCGCCCACCAGGACGAAGGAGGCGCCGGAGGACATGTAAGCGCGGGCCGTTGCCGGGTTGAAGGCGTTCACGCCGGCAGGTTTCCCGGCTGCCTTGGCGGCGGCCAGGCAGCGTTCGACGGCGGCGCGCACTTCGGGGTGTTCCTGCTGTCCCAGCACACCCATGGAGGCCGCGAGGTCCGAGGGTCCCAGGAAGATGGCGTCCACGCCCTCAACGGCCAGGATGTCCGCCACGGCTTCGACGGCAGCGGCGGATTCGATCTGGACGGTCACGCTGACGGTGTCCGACGCCCGGGCCAGGTAGTCCGGAATCCGGTTCCAGCGGGCGGCCCGGGCCAAGGCGGAGCCCACGCCCCGGACGCCCTGGGGCGGGTAGCGGGTGGCGGCGACGGCGGCCTCGGCGTCGGCCACCGAGTTGACCATGGGGACCAGCAGGTTCTGTACGCCGAGATCAAGGTACTGCTTGATCACCACGGTGTCGTTGACCGGCGGCCGGACCATCACCTGCACCGGGTAGCCGTGGATGGCCTGCAGCTGGGCGAGGATGGATTCGAGCCCGTTGGGGCTGTGCTCGGCGTCCACCAGGAGCCAGTCCAGGCCGGCCCCGGCGCAGAGCTCGGCGATCAGCGGGCTGCCCGAGCACACCCACATCCCGGCCAGCGGCCGGTTGGCGGCGGCGAGGGCGTCGCGGAAGGTGGCGTCCGGTTCTACTCGAAGCGGCATGTGATGCTCCCCAATGGTCCGTAGTCGGCGTGGACGGTATCGCCTTTGTACACCCACATTGGGCGGGTGAAGGACCCGGCGAGGATGATGTCGCCGGCTTTCATGCCGTCGCCGTGGGCGGCGATCTTGTTGGCCAGCCAGTGCACGCCGTTGGCCGGGTGGTCCAGGACGCCGGCAGCCACTCCGGTTTCCTCCACTGTCTGGTTCTTGTACAGGATGGCGGAGACCCAGCGGAGGTCCACGGCGTCGGGCTTGACCGGGTTGCCGCCGATCACCATGGCTCCCATCGCGGCGTTGTCCGCGATGGTGTCCACGATGGTCCGGCCCTCCATCTCGATCCTGGAATCCAGGATTTCGAGGGCCGGAACCACGTAGTCTGTGGCGTTCAGGACGTCGAAGATGGTGCAGCCCGGGCCTTTGAGCGCGTCCTTGAGGACAAACGCGAGCTCCACCTCCACCCGGGGGTGGGTGTATTTGTCCCATTGCACCGAACAGCCGGTTTCGAGGACCATGTCATCAAAGATGGCACCGTAGTCCGGTTCAGTGATGCCGGTGGCGGTCTGCA
>DATCVX010000564.1:0-3016 GCA_036566705.1 Arthrobacter sp.
GGCCGCGTGTTCGGCCACCGGGGAGCCGGCGTTGTCCGTAATAGAGATGATCGGCGTCCCCAGGTTGTGGGCGATGTCGACCGCCCGGATGGTGCTGTCATAGACGCGCCACAGGCTGATCGCAATCACCAGGTCATCGGGCGTGAGCCGGGCAATGGCGTTGGTCAGCGTGGCCACATCCGCGTCCAGCAACCTGACGTTGTAGCCGGCGATGACGGCATTGTGTTCCAGTGCCTTGCCCGGCACCGCATAGCTGCCCGCGGCGATGATGAGCGTCTGCCGTGCCGCCGCGATGGACCGGGCCACCGCGTGCACTGTGTCCGGGTCCAGTGTGCGTTCCAGGTGGGCCAGGCTGGACCGGTCGGTGGTCAGCGCGGCCTGGGCCGGGCTGCTGACGTTTCCGTTGTGCTCGGCGGCCACCTCCACTGCACTGAGGGACGCCAGGTAGCGGGAGCGCAGCTCAAACTGGAAGTCCGCCCAGCCCTTGAACCCCAGTGTCTGCGCGGTCCGGGTGACCGTGGAAGCGTTCGAGGAAGCGGCCTCGGCGATGTCGCTGACCGAGCCGTAGGAGGCCAGTCGGGGCTGGGAGCGGAGGACCCCCATGACCTGCAGCTGGCGGGCAGCCAGCTTCCGGCCTTGGGACCGGATGTCCAGCCACTCGGTCACGGTGGCGCTGTTAATTTCCCGTTTCACCTATTGACCTTCCCTTCAGTGCGGCGTAACTTTTTACTACATCTTGCACAGGCCCGTGCAAATTTCTAAAAATGTACAACTTCGCCCACTCTGGCAGGAACAAACATGTCTCTTACCGCACGTCTGGACCGGCTGACGCTTAGTCGACCACACTACAAGCTTCTTCTGATCGGCGGCCTGGGTTACTCCTTTGACGGCATGGACGGCGCCGTGGTGGCGTTCCTCCTGCCACGCATCCAGGAACTCTGGGGCCTGAGTAACGCCAGCCTGGGCCTGGTGGGCTCCGCGGCGCCGCTCGGGTTCTTCTTCGGTGCCATCCTGGCAGGGTGGCTGGGGGACCGGTTCGGCCGCAAGAAGGTCATGCTGTGGGCCCTGGCCTTCTACTGTGTGATGTCCGTAGTTGCGGCGCTCTCGCCCAACTTCGACGTCTTCCTCGTGGCCCGCATCCTCGCCGGGCTGGGCGCCGGTGCCGAGAGCGTCATCATCGCCCCGTTCCTGTCCGAGTTCATCCCGCCCAAGCGCCGCGGCTGGTTCATCGGCACGCTCGCCGGATTCTTCTCCTTCGGCTTTGTCGGCGCGGCCCTGATCGGCCGGTTTGTGGTTCCCCTCGGTGAGGACGGCTGGCGCTGGGCGCAGGTCATCACGGCCGTTCCGATCCTGCTGCTGCTGTGGTGGCGGCGCAGCCTGCCCGAATCCCCGCGCTACCTGCTCAGCCGCGGCCGCGTGGCTGAAGCCGAACAGGTGGTGGAACGGTTCGAAGCAAGCGTGGTCCGGGCAACCGGCCAGAACCTTGCACCGCTGCAACCCGGCGAAGAGGAAATCACCAAGCACCAGCAGAAAATCAACATCTGGAACGCCCTGAAGTTCATGTGGTCACGGCAGATGCGCCGCCGGACGGCCGTCATCTGGCTGATCTGGTTCGTCATCACCTTCTCCTACTACGGCTTCTTCTCCTGGATCCCCACCCTCCTGGTGGGCCGCGGCATCACGGTGACCAAGAGCTTCGAATACTCGATCATCATCTACCTCGCCCAGATCCCCGGGTACTTCTCCGCCGCCTGGCTCAACGACCGGATCGACCGCAAGAACACCATTGCCCTGTACCTGGCCGGTTCCGCGCTCAGCGCGTTCTGGCTGAGCCAGTCCTCGGATTCGGGCATGATCCTCGTGGCCGCGGCCACCCTGTCCTTCTTCCTGAACGGCACCTACGCCGGCGTCTACGCCTACACCCCGGAACTGTTCCCCACCTGGATGCGGGCCACCGGCGTCGGCCTGGCCAGCGCCGTAGGACGCATCGGCAGCATCCTGGCGCCGTCCATCATCGGCATCTTCTCCGTGGCCCTGGGCTTCGGCGGCGTGTTCACCATGACCACCATCGTGCTGACCATCGGTGTCCTTGGCGTGGTGATCTTCGGAGCGTCCACCGCCGGCAAATCGCTGGAGGACATCAACGCCGGACCCACCACCTTCAGGAACACCAAGATCGAAGCGGGCAACTGATGGCCCACACAAAACACGACGCCGTCTTCCAGCGGGCCTTTGACGCGCTGGGCGCCGATCCCGGCGTAGTCCTCTTCACTGCCCTCCAGTGGATCCCGGAAACGTCCACGCTGCGCCGGATCTTCACGAGCCATCCGGAGGAATATCCCGTGGGCGCCGAGAAAGAGGTGGAAATCTCCGCCGGCTGGCTGGACGCCGTCATCGCTGAAAAGAAGCCGTTCCTGGCCGCTGACCTGAAGGCCCTCCGGGAGGTGTTCACCGACGTCGAACTCATCCGTTCCCTGGGCTGCGGGGCAGTCATCAACCTCCCCGTGCTCAACAACGGCGCGATTGTTGGCGTGCTGGCCCTGCTGGATGCCGAAGGAACGTACACCGACCAGAGCGTCTCCACCGCGGCGGCAATTGTCGAAGCGGACTCTGCGGCGCTGGCCGAAGCCTTTGTCTCCCACCCCAACGCAACCCCCAGGAAGGACCGTGCCCTGTCATGACCGGCACCCCAACACAGGACCCCACAACGGACGCAACAGCCAAGCCCGCCCTGGTCATCCGCAACGCCAGCGTCCTGGACGTTGCTGCGGGCACGTACCGTACCGCCGACGTCGTCAGCGTCAACGGCAAGATCCACAGCGTCGAACCGGACGCACAGGCACCCGACGGCGCCCGGACCATCGACGGCACCGGCAAGTACGTGATCCCCGGGCTGATCGATGCCCACGTCCACGTGGTGGCCTCCAGCGCCGACTTCCGGTCGCTGACGTATACGCCGCCGTCGTATGTCTACGCCCAGACCGCGCGGATCATGGGCGCCATGCTGCGCCGCGGG
>DATCVX010000565.1:0-2973 GCA_036566705.1 Arthrobacter sp.
GTCGGCCGGTGCGGGGGCAGTCATGGCGCCCATCCTAGCTGAGCGGGATGCCGTCCGGTCCGTAGCGGTGCCGGACGTGCCGGCGGTCGTGGCGGGCCTGCCAGAACTCCAGCTCCGTGGGCCTGAGTGCGTAGAGCTGCCAGTCCGGATTGTCGCTGCCGTCCGCCGCCGGGCGCGCCTGCCAGTCGGCCGCCGATGCCTCGGCCGACAGCTCAACCACCGGGCCGGCGACCCGGACCTGCCGGCCCTGCTGGGGCCAATAGAAGTTCAGCGCCGCCGCCGGGTTGACGGACAGTTCCCGGCCTTTCCGGGACGTCCGCGACGTGGCGAAGTGCCAGCCGTCGTCGTCGATGTTCTTCAGGATCAGCATCCTGGCGGAGGGCTGGCCGCTTCCGTCCGCTGTTGCCAGGCTGCACGCATGCGGTTGAAGCACGCCCGCGGCGAGGGCCTCATCCAGCCACAGCTTGAACAGCGCCACCGGGTCTGCCGGGGCCGTGGCCGGGTCGAAGTCCGGCAGGTCGGCGGGAAAGTCGGGCAGAGACCGCAGTTGGCTGCGGAAGGCATCGCTCATGGCGCAATGGTAGCGGGGAGTGCTCGGCGGCAAAGGCACACGCTCTCTCACTTAATGCAACAAAAGCGGCAACGCTCTCTCACTTTCTTGGAGAAAGTGAGAGAGCGTTGCATGAAAACCCGCATTAACTGAGAGAGCGTGTTGGTCCTAGGCTGCGTACTCCCGCACGCCCGCCAGCTCGGCTTCCAGCGCAACAAGCTGGCGTTCGACGGCGGCCGGGGCCGTTCCGCCCTGCGAGTTGCGGCTGTTGAGCGAACCCTCAGTGGACAGCACGGTGCGGACTTCCGGCGTCAGGTGCTCCGAAATGGCCGCGTACTCCTCATCCGTCAGGTCCCACAGCTCAACGTCGCGGCTTTCGGCCTGCTTGACCGCGGCGCCCGAGAGCTCGTGGGCCTCGCGGAACGGAACGCCCTGGCGGACCAGCCATTCAGCAATGTCCGTGGCCAGAGCGAAACCCTGCGGTGCCAGCGACTCCATCCGCTCCGTGTTGAACTTCAGCGTCGCGATCATGCCGGAGACAGCCGGGAGCAGCAGCTCCAGGGTGTCGGCGGCGTCGAAGACCGGTTCCTTGTCCTCCTGCAGGTCGCGGTTGTACGCGAGCGGCAGGCCCTTGAGCGTGGCCAGCAGCCCGGTCAGGTTGCCGATCAGGCGCCCCGCCTTGCCGCGGGCCAGCTCAGCGACGTCCGGGTTCTTCTTCTGCGGCATGATCGAGGAGCCGGTGGAGTAGGAATCGTGCAGGGTGACGAAGGAGAACTCCTTCGTGGCCCAGAGGATCACTTCCTCCGACACGCGGGACAGGTCCACGCCGATCATCGCCGTCACCCAGGCGAACTCGGCGAAGACATCGCGGGAGGCGGTGCCATCGATCGAGTTGTGGGTTGCGGAGAAGAAGCCCAGGTCCGCGGCAACGGCTTCCGGGTCCAGGCCCAGGGACGAGCCCGCCAGGGCACCCGAACCGTACGGCGAAACCCCGGCACGCTTGTCCCAGTCCTGGAGCCGCTGCACATCGCGCAGCAGCGCCCAGGCATGGGCCAGCAGGTGGTGGCTGAGCAGGACCGGCTGCGCATGCTGCAGGTGCGTACGGCCGGGCATGGCCACACCGTGGTGCGCCTTGGCCTGGTCCACCAGCGCCTCGATGGTTGCCAGCACGCCGCGCGCGATGATCCGGGCGTGGTCACGCAGGAACATCCGGCCCAGCGTGGCCACCTGGTCGTTGCGCGACCGGCCGGCGCGGAGCTTGCCGCCCAGCTGGGTGCCGGCGCGCTCGATCAGGCCGCGTTCCAGTGACCCGTGCACGTCCTCATCGGAGTCCGCCGGCAGGTACGCGCCGGAGGCGACGTCGTCATCCAGCCGGCTCAGGGCGTCCAGCATGCCTTCGAGTTCGGCGTCGTCCAGCAGCCCGGCCTTGTGCAGCACGCGGGCGTGCGCCTTGGATCCGGCGATGTCGTAGCGGGCCAGCCGCCAGTCAAAGTGCGTGGACTTGCTCAGCGCCGCGAGGGCGTCCGCGGGGCCGCCGGCGAACCGGCCGCCCCACAGGGCACCCGTGTTCGTCGAGCCAGTGGTCGAACCTGTCGAAACCGGGGTCTGCTCAGCCAACGGTTTACTTTCCTGCGACGCGGATATCGCGGCCGGAGGCAACCTTGGCGGACATGCCCCACAGCTCGATGAAGCCGCGCGCCATCGACTGGTCGAACGTGTCGCCGGTGTCGTACGTGGCGAGGTCGAAGTCGTAGAGCGAGGTCTCGGAGCGGCGGCCGTTGACGATCGCCTGGCCGCCGTGCAGCACCATGCGGATGTCGCCGGAAACGTACTTCTGGGTGTCTTCGATGAAGGCGTCCAGGGAGCGCTTGAGCGGGGAGAACCACTGGCCGTCGTAAACCAGTTCGGCCCAGCGCTGGCCAACGGTGGCCTTGAAGCGGGCCTGTTCGCGCTCGATGGTGATGTCCTCGAGGTGCTTGTGCGCCGTGATGAGGGCCATCGCGCCGGGGGCTTCGTAGATTTCGCGGGACTTGATGCCCACGAGGCGGTCCTCGACGACGTCGATCCGGCCGACGCCCTGGGCGCCTGCGCGGCGGTTGAGTTCCTTGATGGCCTGCAGCGGGGTGACCTTGACGCCGTCGATCGCTACCGGCACGCCGGCTTCGAAAGAGATGGTGACTTCATCCGGCGCCGGCGGGAACTCCGGGGTGGCGGTGTAGTCGTAGATGTCCTTGGTGGGGGCGTTCCAGATGTCTTCAAGGTAGCCGGTTTCGACGGCGCGTCCCCAGACGTTCTGGTCGATCGAGTACGGGTTCTTCTTGGTGGTCTCGATCGGCAGTCCCTTTTCCTCGGCGAAGGCGATGGCCTTGTCGCGGGTCAGGGCGAGGTCGCGGACCGGGGCGATGCACTTCAGGTCCGGGCCG